>JACPSU010000010.1 GCA_016193105.1 Deltaproteobacteria bacterium
GGTGAGAAATGAACCATAGGAAGTTTGCTGGCTGTGGGTGTTCCAACCATATCTTCTAGATAAGAGGCGCCCCTATCTGGTTGTACGGATTCTGCTCGAGCAGCCATAAAGGTGGCATAGTGAATCACATTAGCAAACACGTAGCTTAAAGAAAGCTGTGTGTGAGCAAGAACAAGAAAAACCAAAAGGACGATGACAAACAAAAACTCTGTCAATGTCTGTCCTTTTTGATTGAGTAATTTTTTCATCATTTAAATCCAATTCCTGTATTTAAGTTCTCTTCAATTACAACTTTTTTAAGTTCAGGAGCTCCTTTTTTAAAAGCATTGCGAACAAATAGCCCCACTTTTAGGGCGACGAGCGCGACAAAAGACAAGAGTAACAAATACTCCACGACTGTTTGGCCGCTGCTTTTATGACACTTTAAACTACGCATAAGGCAAACCTAAAAACGTTGGGTCAGCGACCCTCGGGTCAGAGACCCTTTACTGCATTTGCCCAATGGCGCTACTAATCTTGGCTCCAACTGCTTCAACAATTTGATTAAACTTACCTCTAAACACGGTAAAAAAGAGTACGATAATGGCAGCAACAAAGCCCAGCATCATGACATACTCTAGGGTATTTTGACCCTTACGGTTTTTTAATGTGTGGAACATAGTTCCTCCTTCCCTAAGGTCTTATCGGTTGTTTTTCTATAAAAATGAGATCAAAAAAGAGATATTTTAACACAACGTCCTTACTCTATTAAGTATAACAGAAAGTCTATGCATATCAATAAGTTATAAATTATATGCCTATGATAAGAGCAGAGCTATCAAAAGAGGGATTTCTTTGGTGGCCGGCCTCTACTAAAATATTAGATAACTCTTTAAAATTACTAATATTTTTGTTAATTTGAAATAGAATTTCTTCGGGAGGTAATGCATTGACCATTCCTGAAGAAACTAAGATAAAAAGGTCATCTTCTTTAATATTTTTTTCGCAGTGACTGTCAATCTCAAGGGTTTCAGTCTTTCCTAAAAAATTTAAGGGGATATTGTGGTGAGGCTCTAAGGGCAACCACTTTTTATATTGAGCTAAGGAGTTATCCAGGGTGAGTTGTGTTAAGTGACCGTTTCGGTAGAGGTAGGCTCTGCAAGTCCCAACGCTTGCAATCACAATTTTTTGAGAGAAAACCAGCGCTGCTACCACAGAGCAGCCCATCCACTCCATCTTATTTTCATGAAGTGCGCGCTCTATGATTTTGCCATTGGTTTGAAGAAGGGCCATGCGAAGTAGATTTTCTTCTAGGCCTAATCCCTCCTTTTTTTCAAAAGGCCAAGTGGCTTCTGTTCCTAAAGAAGTCGATTGGAGAAATCTTGGAATAAACTCACAGGCCATTTGAGAAGCCAAGGATCCCCTCTGAGCTCCCCCCATCCCATCAGAAACCACATAAATCTGGGCGTAAGAATCCATCGATGTGGCATCTTCATTGATGGGAGCTCCTTTTTTTGCGGAGCTCCAGGCGTTACTTTTTACAGAAAAATTACTCATATTTTTTAAGTTTATTTTTAGCTTTTTGGTGATATTCGTCGCTGGCAGGAATCCGGTCTACAATCCATTTGAATTTTTCTTTGGCAGAGTCTACGCGCCCCACATTTTCGTCGATAATGGCTTCTGTATATTCTTTTTTAGCCAGGCCATGGAGTGCAAAGGTAACTCTTTCTGATGCTGCTTGGGCTTCAGGATGAGTGGGATATTCTTTTAAAATTCCGTCTAGAATTTCTTTGGCTTTTACATATTCCTTAGATTCTATTAAAACTTTGGCTTGAGTAATTAAGGGTAAATATTTTTGTTCCATTTGTTCTTTGGTGAACGTAATAAATTGTTCGGCCTTGGCATAATACTGAGGATTAAGACCCTCTAAGCGAAGTACGTTTCTCCATGTTCCAAGGGCTTCTTTCATTTTGCCTTCCTGAGCAAGCTGGCTGCCTTGAGCCAGAAGTTTTTCTGCTTGTTTGTTTTTCAAATTCTTCTGATAAGGTGGTTTTTGAGGAGCAATGACTGTAGGTTTTTCATCGGAAGCTGGGGCTTTTCCTGAAAGTTTTTCTTGAACCACTTGTCTTCTTTTTTGGGCTTCTTCAAGATCGGGCTGAAGCTCTAGAATCTTATCATATTCTTCGAGCGCTTTTTCCCATTGTTGGCGATTAAAATAATCCAAAGCTACAGATAGGTGATATTGGATTTCTTCTTCTAATTTTTTTTCTTCTTTCTGGGCTTCTCGTTTTTGTGTTTCTAAAGATTGATCTTCAAATGTCTGACCAATAATTGCATTTAAATCAAGCGCGGGTTTGTAATGGGGGGCAATACGTAGCGCTTCTTGAACAACCAATTGGGCTTTTCCGTATTGTCTATTTTTGTAATAGTCTTTGGCTTCTTGCATTTTGGCTAGAATATATTCTCGATCGACTTGGGTGATCCCTGCAAGTTCATCCACTGTTTTGTCCGCCTGCCTACCCAAAGCCCCTTTTGTTTTTGACTCTTCTGCAATTGTTCTCTCTGTGGGAGATTTTGGTTTTTGTTCCATAAACAAAAATAATCCCAAAAGAAGAAGCAAGCTTCCCA
>JACPSU010000050.1 GCA_016193105.1 Deltaproteobacteria bacterium
ACATCTGACTGTGAAACTCACTCGTGCAAAGCTAGAAAGCTTGGTTTCGGATTTAATTGCGAGACTTGAAGAGCCTTGTCGAAAAGCTTTGAGCGATGCAAAGCTTTCTACCAAAGAGATTAATGAAGTTGTCTTGGTCGGTGGAATGACACGGATGCCTAAAGTGCAACAAAGAGTGAAAGAAATTTTTGGAAAAGAACCTCATAAGGGGGTCAATCCTGATGAAGTCGTAGCTGTGGGAGCTGCCATTCAAGGAGGAGTTTTAAAAGGAGAGGTCAAAGACGTTTTGCTTTTAGATGTCACTCCTCTTTCTTTAGGAATTGAAACTTTAGGGGGTGTATTTACAAAAATCATTGAAAGAAATACCACCATTCCAACGAGAAAAAGCCAAACGTTCTCAACGGCTTCTGATAACCAACCCGCAGTGACGGTTCATGTCCTTCAAGGAGAGAGAGAAATGGCCACAGGCAACAAGTCTTTGGCTCGGTTTGATTTGGTTGGAATTCCACCTGCTCCGAGAGGAATGCCTCAGATTGAAGTGACCTTTGATATTGATGCCAACGGGATTGTCCATGTGCATGCAAAAGACTTAGGAACAGGAAAAGAACAATCGGTACAAGTGCGACCTTCGAGTGGACTGTCAGACGAAGAAATTCAAAAAATGGTCAAAGATGCTGAATCACACTCTGAAGAAGATAAGAAAAAATCAGAACTTGTTCATGCTCGAAACTCCGCCGACAATGTTATTTATACATCTGAAAAGTCTTTAAAAGAGCATGGTGAAAAGGTCGATGAAGCTACACGAAAAGGGATTCAAGATGCGATCGATAAAGCAAAAAAAACATTAACAAGTGATGATGTCTCAGAAATCAATAAGTCGATCGAAGAGCTGACGCAAGCCAGTTATAAACTAAGCGAGCATATTTATAAAGAAGCTCAACAAAAAGCTCAATCACAGTCCTCTGCCTCAGGCCCCTCTGAGTCTGACAAGAAAAAAACAGAAGATGGGGGCAAAGAGAAAAAAGGCAAGGATGATGATGTGATTGATGCCGACTACAAAGAAGTAAAGTAGGCCCACTGTGGCTGCTCACAAGAGAGATTACTACGAGGTTCTCTCTGTTCCTCGAACGGCTGGGACAGATGAAATTAAGAAGGCCTATCGAAAGCTTGCTCTAAAATTCCATCCTGATCGAAATCCTGGAAATAAAGAAGCCGAAGAAAAATTTAAAGAAATTTCAGAGGCCTATGAAGTCCTTTCTGATACACAAAAAAGACAAGCCTATGATCAATTTGGTCATGCAGGGGCTCAGGGAGGGTTCGGAGGTTTTGGAGGAGGGCGTAGCGCTGAAGGAAGTTTTGGATTTGAAGACTTATTCGGAGATGTTTTTGAAGATTTTTTTGGAGGAGGCCGACGCAAAACTCGAGCAAGGGGGGGAGAGAGACGTGGAGCTCGAGGGGAAGATTTAAGGTATATGCTAAATATTTCTTTTGAAGAAGCTGCTTTTGGAAAAAAGGTAACGCTAGATATTCCCAAAGATGTCCCCTGTGAAACGTGTCATGGATCGGGTGCTAAGCCTGGAACCAAGCCCACAGCCTGTACGCAATGTGAAGGAACAGGAGAGATTCGTTTTCAACAAGGTTTTTTTAGTATCGCAAGAACCTGCAATCGCTGTCGTGGCGAAGGGATGATGATTTCTTCTCCTTGTGCGACCTGTCGGGGAGAGGGGAAAGTTCGAATGCACAAGAAAATGGAAGTGGATATTCCAGGGGGAGTAGATACGGGTCAAAGTTTGAGACTTTCTAAAGAAGGCAATGCTGGGGCTCAAGGAGGTCCTGCCGGGGATCTTTATGTGGTCCTTCAAGTGGGCGAGCATGCAATCTTTAGTCGAGAGAATAATGATGTGATTTGTGAAGTCCCTGTTTCTTTTGCACAAGCGGCTCTCGGAACAGAAATTGAAGTTCCAACTCTTTATGGAAAAGTGCAGATGAAAATTCCAGCAGGAACTCAGTGGGGAAAAGTATTTCGTTTGAAAGACAAGGGATTCCCAGATGTTCATGGCTATGGAAAGGGAGATCAGCTCGTTAAAATTGTCGTTGAAACGCCCACCAAGCTTTCCTCGGAACAAAAAGAGATCTTGAAAAGGTTTGCAGACATTTCAGGAGATGATGTAGAACCATTAAGAAAAGGATTTCTTAATAAGATGAAAGACTTTCTGGGATGTTTATTTCTCGTATTCTAATTTGTAGTATTTTGTGTTTGGGGGTTATCGCCTGCAGCGGGGGGCAAGTCCGCAAAGAGAAAGAAGAAGTGTTGCTCCCACCAGATAGTCCAGAAAGCCCAGAAAGTGTTGAGCCCTCAGTTCCACCCAAGACTTTTGAAACAAAAAAACAAGTTATAGGATGTATTTTGCCGCTGAGTGGAAAGTATGCTTCCTATGGAACAAAAAGCTTAAAAGGAATTCAACAGGCTTTTCAATTTTTTGAAAGCTCTTCGATGTCTTTTGAACTTGCGATTTATGATTCCAAAGGGAATCCGAAAGAGGCAGCCGATGGAGTTTCTTATTTAGTAGACCATTATGGGGTTGTAGCAATCATAGGCCCTCTTTTGACACAAGAGTCTGTACAGGCCGCAGCGAAGGCACAAGAACTTCAAGTCCCTCTTTTAAATTTATCTCAACATCCGACGATTACAGAGATAGGCGACTATGTTTTTCGAAATGCAATGACCAAACAGCACCAAACCGATACGCTTGTCGACTATGCATGTGGGGAGCAGGGACTTCGTAAGTTTGTCATTTTATATCCTCAAGATAGCTATGGGATTGAATTTGCTAATCAATTTTGGGACAAGGTTGAAGAGTGCGGAGGAACGATTGAAGGTATTGAAGCCTATGAACCGGATCAAAGTGATTTTAATCAAGAGGTTAAAAAGCTGGTAGGGCTTCATCAGCCGAAAGCACGTGAGGAAGAATACCATCTTGAAGAGACCAACCGAAAGATAGAGATGAATAAAGAAGAAGTTCCAGAATCTCTGGTGAAGCTTTCTTCTCAAATTGATTTTGAAGCTATTTTTATTCCAGACTATGCAAAGACGATTGGTCAAATTGCCCCTACGCTAGCATTCTATGATATTCAAAATGTGACCCTTTTGGGAACTCAAGGATGGAATTCTTCTGATCTTATTCGTCGAGGGCAGGAATATGTAACCGGGGCCATTTTTGTAGATGGTTTTTCTACGAAAAATCCTGAATCTTCTGTTCTAGAGTTTGTAAAAAAATTTGAGAATACATTTGGTGAATCTCCAGAGCTTTGGGAGGCACAGGCGTACGACGTTGCACAACTTTTGGTATCTTTACTTTCAGAAGAAAGCATTCAAACTCGAGAAAATCTCAAAGATCGACTTTTATCTCTGTCAGATATGTCTGGAGTGACTGGGGAGGCCACTCTCTCGGAAACGCATGACGTAAAAAAGAAACTTTTCTTACTTACCGTCAAAAATGGGGAGATCGTACCCCTCATGAACTCTTTTTAATTAAATTTTAATCTTTATAAACCTTTTTGCCCAATATTTCGTCTATTCTTTCACATCAAAAGGATGATTTTTCTTCACAAGGTTTAGGTGACGTGGTAATATGGAGTTTAGTTAAGGGCGTGTGTGTTGTGGCACCGGACTTTTGAAGGGGGTGTTAGTATGAAAAAGAAGGATCTTGAGAAGTTTAAGGAAAGGCTGTTAGCACAAAAGAAACAAATTGTGGAAAGCAGTCAAAAGGTTTTAGAGCGGGAGCTCAATGTGGACCGTGATGATTTGCCAGACGAGCTTGATTTGGCAACATCAGAGCTGAGCAAGTCTCTAACGCTGCGATTGAATGATCGAGAACGGGCGATACTTCCTAAAATTGAAAAAGCTCTTCAAAAAATTGAAGCTGGAGAATACGGGGTGTGTGAAGACTGCGGTGGGGAAATTGGCGTGAGTCGATTAGAAGTTCGACCCTTTGCTTCACTCTGTATTAAATGTAAAGAAGAAGAAGAGCGCACCGAAAAAATGTACGCCTCTTCCTAAACCCATTTTCTATATGATCCTACCGCTATTTGTCGGTCGAGAGGCTTCGATTAAGGCCGTAGAAGAGGCCATGGCCGGTCAAAAAATTATCTTTTTAGCAGCGCAAAAAAATATTGCCGATGAAAATCCTGCCCCGGACGCTATTTACGAAACTGGAACTTACGCCATGATTATGAGAATGAGAAAACTTCCGGATGGACGTGTCAAAGTATTGGTGCAGGGACTTGGAAAGGCCAAGATTGAAAAATACACAACCAAGGAACCTTTCTATCAGGTTAAGATTTCTAAGCTTCAGGATACTCTCCCTACAACGAAGGGCCATGAGGTTGCCGTAGAGGCCTTGGTTCGAACAGTCAAAGAACAGCTTGAAAAACTTGTTTCTTTAGGACGTGTGTTGGCCCCGGATCTCTTGATGGTTTTAGATGAAATCAATGAGCCTGGAAAATTAGCGGATTTAATTGCATCGAATATTGGACTTAAAGTCGAAGATGCGCAAAAGATTTTAGAAGTGGCAGATGTGCTCCAAAGGCTTGAAAAAGTCTCTGGATTTTTATCTCGCGAATTAGATGTGATGAATTTACAGGCCAAAATTCGCTCTCAAGCCCGGGATGAAATGACGCGTACCCAAAGAGAGTATTTTTTACGAGAGCAACTCAAAGCCATTAAATCTGAGTTAGGCGAAATAGATTCTAAAGAAGATGAACTGGAAGAATTTCGAGTCAAGATTGAAGCTTCCGGGATGCCCAAAGAAGTGAAGCAAGAAGCCCTAAAACAATTGGGTCGACTTGAAAAAATGCATCCAGATTCATCAGAGTCTTCTGTTGCCCGTACGTATTTAGAAACGTTGGTTGAGATTCCATGGGCGATTCATACGGAAGATACAATTGATATTCGTAGAGCCAAAGAGATTTTAGATGAAGATCATTTTGGGTTAGAAAAAGTCAAAGAAAGAATTTTAGAATTTTTGGCTGTCCGCAAACTAAAATCTAAAATGGTTGGGCCTATTTTATGTTTTTCAGGTCCCCCAGGAGTGGGAAAAACATCTTTAGGAAAATCGATTGCTCGAGCGATGGGGAGAAAATTTATGAGAGTGTCTTTGGGGGGATTACGCGATGAGGCAGAAATCCGAGGACACCGAAGAACCTATGTGGGAGCTATGCCTGGAAAAATTATTCAAGGCTTAAAACAAGTGAAAACCAATAACCCCGTTTTCATGCTCGATGAGATTGATAAATTGGGAAGTGATTTTAGGGGAGATCCAGCCTCTGCTCTTTTAGAAGTATTAGATCCTGAACAAAACTTTAGTTTTACGGATCATTATTTGAATCTTCCCTATGATTTGTCGAAAGTGCTCTTTATTGCGACGGCCAACTTAACCGATCCCATTCCACCTGCCCTTCGAGATCGTATGGAAGTGATTCAGCTTCCTGGGTATACAGAAGATGAGAAATTAAAAGCTAACAGACGGCTAAGCTGCTTTTTCTTTGAAGGCTTCTCTTTTGAATATCTTTGCAACAGGCACTTTCACCAACGCTATTTTTAAAACATCATCGAGCGTTTTTGC
>JACPSU010000051.1:0-15952 GCA_016193105.1 Deltaproteobacteria bacterium
GCATCGTAGCTTGCAGGATACATGGGCTCTTTGTCACTATCCTTGCCAGAATTTCCTGCAGCTGCAACAAAAAGAACACCCGATCGTTCAGCAGCTTTAATGGTATCTAAAAGAGCTTGAGAAAAACTCCCCCCACCCCAGCTATTATTTAAAACCTTGGCGCCATTCGCCACAGCATAGGTGATCGATTTCATAGCTGCATCTAGAGTTCCCCATCCATCTTTACTCAAAAATTTACACGCCATAATGGATACTTTGGGACTCACCCCAATGGTTCCAAGACCATTGCCCGCCAAGGCCCCAATGGTGCCTGAAACATGGGTTCCGTGACGATTGTCATCAAAGGGGTTATTGTTATTTCCAACAAAATTCCATCCGTAGATATCATCAATGAATCCATTATTATCATCATCAATCCCATTGCCCTCAATTTCTTTGGGATTCTTCCACATATTGGAGCTCAAATCTTCATGGGTATAGTCTACGCCTGTATCAATCACTGCAACTACCACCGAACGATTGCCAGTTGAAAACTCTGTCCATGATTTTGGAGAGCCAATTTTAGAAATTCCATAGCTTCGATCAAAGAGGGGATCACTAAAGGGATCGGGGGTAGGATCTGGATCAGGCGCAGGCCTAGGAGGAAAAATCCCTGCCTCAATCGACACATAATGGTTTGGAACCGCATAGACAACGCCGGGAAGTTGTTCAAATTGTTTAATGGCTTCTTCTACCGTCTGTCCTGGGGCTAGTTGAATGAGTCTTAAATTAGGGACTAAAAAATCTTGGTCTTTGACTTCCCCCCCTACTTGGGAAAGCATATTTATTTGGTCTGACTCTGACACAGAGCTTAAATATCGTACCAAAACCTCCCCTTCCTTATAAGGATGTTCCTCTGTAAACGCGTGCAGAGAAAATAAGATTACAATTAGTGCGACTAAAACGAAGAATACTTGTTTCATAAATACCCCTTTCTTCTTTCTTTGTGAAGTCCTTACAAGCTCTTCGGCCGGAGTTGAAAAAACCTTAGCCCTGATATGCAAAAGAAGCGTATGATGAATAGAAAGGGAGGGTTCGTATGAATATTTGCAGTGGAAAAAGCTGTTGTTGCTTCAGCTGGTTTTCGGGATTTTTCGGGACGTTATTCGTAGGACATTTAGCACGAACGCTTTTCGGGCTCAAAGTGATGGTCAACGATTTTGAAATTCCACTTCACTGGAGCATCATTGCGTTTATTGTGGCTGGAGCGCTCTCTATTATTTTAGGCATTATGGGCTGTAAGAAATGTAAAACCTAAATAAAGAGCTCACTCACAGAAGCACCATTGTGAACTCGATGAATCGCTTGAGCCAAGATCGGCGCAATCGATAAAACCCGAACGCGTTTACTCTTAGGTTTAAAAGGGAGTGTATTGGTCACTACAAGCTCTTTGAGTTTGGAACGAATCACTTTTTTCTCTGTATCTTTTGCAAAAATAGGGTGAATACAAACAGCTGAGACTTCTTTTGCTCCTTGTTTTATTAAAGCCGCTGCTGTTTCTAAAAGGGTTCCTCCAGTTGAAATTTCATCATCAATGATAATGGCATATTTTTCTTTTACTTCTCCAATAATAACCCCAATATTAATTTTTTGATTCTTGGGATCTCTTCGTTTGTCCATAATGGCAATAGGAAGATTTAATTTTTTAGCATAAAAACGAGCGCGCTGCAGTCCTCCAACATCGGGAGAAACAATGACCGTATTTTTAAGATCCTTCTTTTTTAAATAATCAACAACAATGGGCACTGAAAGCAGCTGATCGGCAGGCATACGAAAGAAACTTAAAATTTGAAGCGCATGAAGATCCATCGTTAAAATTCGCTCTGCTCCTGCAGTTTGAAGCATATCGGCTACTAAGCGCGCTGTCACAGGAACTCTAGGCTGATCTTTTTTATCTGTTCGCACGTAGGGATAATACGGAAGCACGGCTGTAATCCGCCCTGCCGAAGCATACTTAGCTGCATCAATCATCAAAAGCAGCTCTACTAAAGAATCATTCACAGGAAGCGCGGAAGTTTGAAGAATAAAAACATCTTCATTCCGAATGGACTCTTCAATCCGACAAAAAAGATTATCATTCGGAAATTTTTTTAAAGTGATGGGGGTTAATTTAATTTTTAAAAGCTTTGCAATTTCTTGAGCCAAAAGCGGATGGCTACTACCAGAAATAAGTTTAATTGCTTTCATCATGAGAACCATAACAAAAGTCTGGCGCCATTTAAAGAGATTTCACTTGACTCTCTACGCTCTTTTTTTGATGATGAGACCTCATGCGCCAATTTTCTTCTGGGACACTTGCGTCTTGGGTTACATTCGTTAATGGCGTTTTCTTTGAAACCATCTCTACTCTTATGGTTTTTAATCTCTACCCCCTAGGCCTTAAAAAAGAAACCGACCCCCTTCTTTTGGCAGAACCTAGCCACCCAAAGCATCCTGTTCTTCTCATTCATGGCATTTTTCACAATAGTTCCGCTTTTTTAAAAATAAAACAGCGCTTAAAGGCTTTTGGATGGTGCCAAATCTACTCTCTCAATCTTTCGACCTACAGCAAAGGGATCCCAGATTTGGCACAAGAAATTTCTCAAAAAATAGATTCCATTTTAAAAGATTCCGATTTCAAAAAAGTAGATATCATTGCCCATAGCTTGGGGGGGATGATTGCTCGCTATTATATTCAATGTTTAGAAGGGCACCCAAAAGTTCGCCACTGTGTTACTCTAGGAACCCCGCACCAAGGAACGTTTCTAGCACAAATTGGGCTTGGGAAAAGCATTCGAGACTTAAAAAAAGCCTCTCTCGTGATGAAAAAATTAAGTTCTACTCCTCTTCCAAAATCTGTGAAGTTTACGTCGTTTTGGTCTCCATTTGACACCTTGGTTCTCCCCCCAAAAAATTCTCAATTTAAAAATGCAAAGTCTTTTGAGCATGTTAAAAATATAAAAGTAGAAGATGCAGGCCATGCTGGACTTTTATTTTCCAAACACGTTTTCTATCATATTGCCAATATTTTAGATTCCTCTCGCAGATATCCCCCTATCCTTAAAACAAAGTTATCTTTACTTGAACGCTTACCTCTGGCACATTTCATCTCTACATGAATTTGAATGGCTTAGATCAAAAACTCCACTTCTTAACCGGAAAAGGAGGTGTTGGAAAAAGCACCTTAGCCATCCTTTTGTCTCTCAGCGCGGTCAAACACAAAAAAAAAGTATTGCTGGTCGAACTAGATCCCCAAGGAATGCTTTCTTCTTTTTTTAATCAGACTTTAAACCCCACTCCGCGTCCCTTGGCCCCAGGGTTAGATGGTATTTTAATCACTCCCCGTACAGCTCTTCGAGAATATATCGTTAAACAAGTTAAGTTTTCAAAAATTTATGACCTCATTTTTGAAAACAAAGCCATGCATTTCTTTTTAGATGCAGCCCCTGGAATTGATGAAATTGCGGTGATTGGAAAGATTTTTTATCTAGACCAACAAAAAAAATGGGACATGATTGTTGTCGACACCCCAGCTTCAGGCCATAGTCTTTATCTCTTTAAATCTCCTAAAGTTTTTTTAGATATTACCAAAGTGGGCCCCATTGCCAAACGCTCTGAAGAACTCTACGAAATGCTTTTAAATCCTAAACGAACAGCTATTCATTTGGTCTGTTTACCCGAAGAGCTCCCCATCCAAGAAACCCTGGAGTTAAATTCAGAAATTAAAAAACTAAAGCTCCCGTTAGGGAAAGTTTTCTTAAATAAAATGCTTCCCCTTCTTCAAAACACAGCCCCAGAGACTTCTTTATCCATTCTAGATCTCTCGTTGAGATCAAAAATAGAAGAATCGATTTCTAAATATCAAAAGCGAAATTTAATTCAGTCTTCGTATCAAAAGGTTTTAGAAAAAGGCCTTGGACAAAAAACAATTTTGATTCCCTGGATCTTAGATCAAGAGATAAATTTATGCACTCTCTCATCCGAAATAAAAAAATAATTATTGTTACGGGGAGTGGCGGCGTTGGGAAAACAACCACAGCTGCAGCCATTGCCGTCCAAGCGGCTCTTATGGGGAAAAAGACACTTGTGCTTACGATCGATCCAGCCAAACGATTGGCCACCACTTTAGGAATCAATCGCTTCACACATATTCCAAAAGAAGTCTTCATAGAAAAAAATATCACTCTTTCTGCCATGATGTTAGACACCAAAGAAACCTTTGATGCTCTAATCCAAAAATATGCCCCCTCTAAAGAAGTCGCACAAAAAATATTAACCAATCACATTTATCAGTTTCTTTCGACGATGATGGCAGGAACCCAAGAATATATGGCCTTAGAAAAACTCTATGAACTCAATGAATCTCGCAACTATGACACCCTTATACTGGATACGCCTCCTGCAAAACATGCACTAAGTTTCCTAGAAGCCCCTGATCGCCTGGCTCATTTTCTAGATGAAAATATTTTAAAATGGTTTTTAAAACCTTATTTAAAAGCTGGGACTTTTAGTCTTAAAATGCTCACCTCTGGCTCTCATCTGGTTTTTAAATTGATCGAAATGCTCACAGGCCTTCATGTCCTCTATGAGCTTTCGGAGTTTTTACTGAATCTTCAAAGTCTCTATAGTGGATTTCGCGAACGAACGTTAAAGGCCCAAGCCATTCTCAAGAGCTCTCAAACCGCCTTTCTCGTTATCACCAATCCCGAAAGAGCTGTTTTTGAGCAAGCCCTTGAGTTACACAAACGGTTGTCTCACCTTCAGGTTTCCTTAGGAGGGTTCATTGTCAACAGAGTGACGATAGCCTTCTTTCCTACTTTGAATGCCTATCAAAAACTAGCCCAGAGAGAAAAAGAACAAATTCAAAAAATTAAAACTGTTATTGGAAAAACGCTTCCTCTCTATGAAATCCCTTTTTTTGATAACGATATCCATGATATAAAAGGCTTAAGACTCATGAATCACTATTTATTTCCATGAACACGAGTGTTCCATAAAATTTTTTTATGAAATTTTTTAAAGATTTTCGATTCGGATTTATGGCCCCCTTTCAAGGGATCCGTTTTCTTTTTCAACATGCTTCTTTACTAAAACTGGCCGCAATCCCCCTGCTCATCAATCTTCTTCTTTTTATTGCCATGGCCACCCTTCTTTATACTCATTTTGGTTATTTCCTTTCTCTTGTAATCACACGACCCGATTCGTGGTACTGGCTTATTCTTTATTATGCCCTGGCGGGCTTAGCTTTTATTCTCATCCTTGTGATTGGAACATTTGTTCTCTGTCTTTTGGGGAATTTAATTGCTGCCCCCTTTCATGAGTGGATGTGTGAAAAAACAAAGAGCCTTTTAATCGGACATCCTGAAAAAACATCTTCTCCCCCTCTTTGGCAAGAAACCAAAAGAATTCTTTCCACTCAATGTAAAAAACTTTTGCTCCTTTTGATTTTAGAAATCGGAGCTCTCCTCCTCGTTCTCATTCCTGGCATAGGCCCTTTTTTAAGTGGTCTAATCACCCTCATTCTTTTAGCGTTTCAGTTTTTAGATTTTCCTTTAGGGGTAGAACGTCTTGTATTTTCATCACAACTTAAGAATTTTTTTACTCATCCTTTAGCTTGGTTGGGATTTGGTTGTGGGATTTCGCTGATGCTTGCCATTCCCCTGGCCAATATCGCAGTTCTTCCTTCTGGTGTCATCGGCGCTTCTTTGCTCTATTATCAACATATTCATCAGTAATTATAATTAACTCATATTAAAACTAATAATTTTTAATAATCATCCGTTTTGGGTATACCTGGAGCCACTTTAACGCATCATTCTGAATTTCCAAGCCAAAGTGGAGAAGAAAAAAAGGATGACAATAAATAATAGAGGTATCGAAAATGAAAAAAGTAACATTAACCATCTTAACAGGAATCATGATCCTAACATCAGTCCACGCCATGGCACGTGTTTTACGTCCTGGCGAAGAAAGAGCTATTAAAGGAGCTCAAATGACAAAGATTCAGTCGACTGGCAGTTTTGTTTCTGCCGAGTCTGTTTCTTTGACCTTAACCAAAAAAGATAATTCAAAAATCCCCACAGGGTTATTTTTAAATTATCTCAACACAGCAAACGGAGAAATTCGAACCGTTCATCTTCCCATTGTGGAAAGACGAAGTATTGGCGGTGGCTCTGTGGAATATGTGGCGCACTTAGTTCTTCCCAATGGAGACAAAGACCGTCGCACTAGCCTTCCTGAGGAAGAAGATCGCGAAAATCTTCCTCCTTACTATATGGAAAGAAGCCTCTCTGTGATTTTAACAGATCACACACGGCGCCTGCTTACAGATCTTCCTGCCAATCTCTGGGAAGCTCGTGTGGTCGAAAGTGAAGGATTCTGTTTGGTCTCTACGATGGAACTAGAAGGACATCCTGAAACCATTTACACGATTCAATAACTCGAAGAATAATAATCGAGTATTTAAAAATCCCTCTGGTCTTCCAGGGGGATTTTTTTATTGCGAAGCGGATTTTTGAGGTGCAGGGGCGTAGGCTTGATGAAAAATAGTGTAGGATTTTAAATAGCCCAACGCTTGTTGAAGCTGATAATCAAATTTAATTTGCTCTTCTTGAGTCAGAGGTTCTTTCTTAGGTTCTGAAGGTTCTCCTTCTTTTCCTTTAGTATCTTCTTCTTTTTGCTCACCTTTAAAATGTTTAGGTAAATCTGCTTCTCTCCAAGAGGGCTTAGCCCCTTTCCGCTTGAGCTCTTCTTCTTTTAAAACTTTAGAATCAATTTGTTCAACGACAATATCAGGATCTAATCCTTTTTCCTGAATACTTCGGCCATTAGGCGTATAGTACTTTGCAACTGTTAACTTCAGTCCCGATTTATCATCTAGCTCAATCACCTGCTGCACAGATCCCTTCCCAAAGGTTTTGACTCCAACGACGATCGCTCGTTTATGATCTTGCAACGCTCCAGCCACAATTTCTGATGCCGAAGCAGAAGCTCCATTCACCAAAACAACCATCGGAAGATTGTCCAGCGTTCCAGCTTTATGTGCATATTCAATATCTTTATTTTCTTTGTGACGGCCAATCGTTGAGACAATAATACCTTTTTCCAAAAAGAGATCTGAAACTCCAACAGCTTGATCCAAAAGTCCTCCGGGGTTATTGCGCATATCCAATACAATGCCTCGCAGTCCTGAAATCTTTTTATCTTTTTTGGCTTCGTCTGTTAGTTTTTCGAGTGCCTTTTTTAAATCTTCGGTTGTCCGTTCTTGGAAATTCACAAGTCGGATATAGGCATATTCTTTTTCTAAAAGAGAGGATTTCACAGATTGAACCTTAATAATATCTCGTACAATCGTATATTTTTTAGGTTCCTTGAGCCCTTCTCGCATAATATAAATTGACACAGGAGATCCTTTTTTCCCACGCATTTTACTCACCGCTTCGATCAAATTCATTTTGTCTGTATATTCTTCTTCAATTTTCACAATTTTATCATTCGGCTGAAGCCCCACTTTATAGGCGGGCGTTCCTTCCATCGGTGTAATAATGGTGAGCACTCCATCCTTAATCGTGATTTCAATCCCCAAGCCCCCAAATTGGCCTGAAGTATCTACCTTCATTTCTTTAAAAAGTTCTGGAGTTAAAAAGTTTGTATGAGGGTCTAGGGTGGAAAGCATCCCATTAATGGCCCCATAGATCAGATCTTGGATTTTAACTTCATCGACGTAATTATTTTCCACATAGTTTAGGACTTTAAGCAAAATTCCAATTTTTTCATACTGGCTAGTAGGCTTGGGCGCAGAGGTCACTTTGGGTTGCCAAAAATTCCCTAAGAAAATACCTAACCCAAGACTGGTCAAAGCAATAAGAATAAGAAGAATCTTTTTAGATTGAACCATGTTTTTTAAATGGTAGGGAAAACAGCTCTAAAAGTCAATTCGAATATGATTTTCGAAGCGCCTGAGCTGCACGAACCGTGGCTTCGAGCTTTTGCTTAGCCTCTTCCACCGTTCGGGTCTTTAACCCACAATCGGGATCAATCCAAAGTTGCTCGGCTGGAACCACTTCCAAAATTTGACGAAGACGTGCTCCCAAAACCTCTTGAGATTCCAACTCATGGTTATGGACATCCACAATTCCTGCAGTCAAATCTTTGGGAAAACTTCGACTTCTAAAGCAGTCTAGAAGGTTATTTTCACTGTTCGACATCTCTAAATCAAAGTTTTCTACAGGAATCTCTGTCATTTCTGGATAAATCTTTCCAAAATCCCCATAGCAAATGTGGGTTACAAAATAAGCCGGCAACCCCTGTGTCACCACATTCATAGACTTAATCACCAATGGCAATTCACTGGGCCGCACAGAACAGGCAGGCTCATCGACTTGAATAATCTTAGCTCCTGCATCAATCAGAGCCTCCACTTCTTTTCGAATCACTTGGGCCAACGCCATGCACGTTGCTTCTCGGTCTTTATAATACTCATTAAAACACCAATCCATAATGGTATAGGGACCGGTCAGCATCCCCTTCATAGGTTTTTTGGTCATAGCCTGAGCTTTTTTCCACCACTCCACCGTCATGGGCTTTTCCCACACCACTTGTCCCGTAATGACAGGCTTTCTGTAATAACGATTTCCGTAGGAGCGAACAAAACTTCCCCCCGAAAATCCTTTGAGCTCTTCAGCAAAATAAGCCACCATATCTCCGCGATACATCTCACCATCGACAAGTACATCAACACCAATTTTTTCTTGAAACTCAATCCACTCACGTGTAGCTCTTTCTTCTAACTGAAGAAGATCCTTTGCGCTGATTTCTCCTTTTTCGCGCTTGGCACGAGCCTTTTTAATGTAATCGGGCTTGGGAAAACTCCCTACAGAGGTGGTTGGAAATATGGGAAGATTTAATCCTAATGCTTTTAATTTATCAACAGAAGGTCTCATTTTCTTATGCTCCTCTCTGGTATTCACGTTTGATATCCTCTAAAAGTTGTAATTTTTTAAACGCTTTGTCTCTAGGCAAGTATTCTAATCCACAAGAGGTGGTTACATAACAGACCCCATTTTTGAGCACTTGATCTAAAGAGTGAAGCGCCTTGGCACTTTCTTTTGAGTTTTCAAGCTTTGTGTTTCTGCCATCTAAAAGTCCTAAGGCCAATTCTTTATCTGATCCCTCTTTTTGAATATGCCCTAAAAGCTTATCGCTATACGTAGCATCCAATCCCAAAACATCCACAGGCAACTCTTGAAGCTTTGAATAAAAAGGAACACTATCTCCAAAATAAGTTGTAAGCCAAAGTTTCGACTTTCCTTTCTGTTCTGCTAAGGTTGCAAGGGAGGCTTGTGCCCAAGTCCAATTAGGTTGAACCAAAGCATAGCCAGGTTCTTCAATTTGGATATGAGAAACCCGCGCTTCGGCCAACTCTTTCACTTCTTCGGCCAATATTTCTGTAAGCACCTGAGCAACCTCTTCTACAGATTTATATGCTGGAGTTTCAATTTGAGATAAAAGGGCTAAGGTATAAGGGCCTGTGAGCACTGCCTTAGACTCCCCTTTAGAAACCTTTTTTAAAAATGCCACTTCATCTTTTAAAAGAGAAGCTTTTTTTAAAAGAGGTCCCACGATTTTAGGCTGCCTAAAATAAAAATTGGTATCAAAAAAACGAAGGAGGCCTCCAATTTCAACCCCTTCTAAAGATTTCATGAGGTGGGAGAGAGGATCGTTCCAACGAATTTGGCCATCCGTTACAATATCTACGCCGGCTTTTTGTTGTTCTTCGATAACTTCTTGAATCGTTTCTTTTTGCGCTTCTAAAACTTGATCTTGTGTTATTTTTTGACGATCAAACAGATGATACGCCCGTCTTAATTTATGCTGTTCATCTGTTTCTCCAATTTTAGGATAATGACTGTGGTTAGCTAACTTTAATTTCATACTCCCGCTCCTTTCGTTTCATAAAACTTGCGACTATAGAGTGCCATTTGCTTTAAATTTTTTGCGCATTTTTGTTCCTGACCGACGGACACTTGGGATGTTCCACATGCAGGACTCATGAGCAATCTGGACAATATAGTCAGGATTTGATCCTTTTTCAAACATTTATTTTTCAAAAAACGAATAAAAAAATCGGGTTCTAAATCCGCAGAAAAAGAGGTGGGGACCACCCCCCACATCAACCACCCCTTTTTTAAGAACGAAAAAAGAGCTTCGGGTTCTTCCAAAAGAGTATCGCCCCCCTCTTTCATATCAAAGCTAATAATGTCAAAAGAGCTTTGAAATATTTTTTGAAATAAAACAGGAGACCACAAATTGCAGGAGTGAAGTCCAAACCTAAGATTGTCATCCCCGCAAACGTTGTCATCCCCGCGAACGCGGGGATCTCCAAGGGATCTCACCATCCCCTCCAGCATGGGCAGAACTTCATCTACATTAGATTTAGAGAGCATCGGCTCGTCAAAAAAAAGAAGTTTGGGTTGAGAAAATTTTTGAAGAAGCGCTTTCGTTTTATAAAAAATAAATTCTTTTAAATATTCATAAATAGGCGGGTGATCTAAAACCAATTTTTGATCTGAACAAAAAAGGTGACTGGCAATCGTATAGGGGCTTGTAACTTGAAGCTTCACCAGGGGCGCGTTTTTGCTTTTTTGAATAAATTGATCGAGCGCCCCTAAAAAAGAAAACAAAAAGGATTTATGCTCTAATTTTTGTGGCTTAAACGTATCTAGATCGATGAAAAGCCTATTGCCTGCTTTTGTGAACCCCGGAAAATCTTCCAAAAACTGATAGAGCATCTGCTCGTGCAAATGTTGTTTGGGGAGTTGAGGTAAAAAAGGAATCTCATAGTGAGCAAAGACATGCTCAATCGCTTGATTCGCGTTAGTAAAAGGCAAAGAGCCTACACCTGTGTACGAACCGGGCTTAATCCAATTCCTTACTTCTTTTTTGATAAGATTCTCGAGCTAAGGCACCTTTTTTCTCTTTTTCCTGATAATCTTGCCAATAGTTGCGCTCCATTTCTCCTAGCTCCTCAACTTCATTATTATTCCACCGCTGAACTAAATATTAAATCATAAAAAGCCTTTTATTGGCATAACTTTTCATCGTTTGCTCGAAGGCCTCATGAGAAACAGCCAACTCTTCTTTGTTGGAGCTCAGTGCAATCGCTCTTTCAAAGGTATCTAGGGCTTGCCTTGCTTCTTGATCTGAAACTCCTATTTGCTGTTCATAGTCTTTGACCATGTAGCCTTTTACGGTATCCCCCGTAAAAATCATAAATGCAGGATCTGTAATGTAATCCGACAAAACCCAATAGAGCAGATCATGGGTCTCTGGAATCCCAGAATAAATACGATGTCCTACATCGAGGGTAAAGGCTCCCCAGCCCAGCCATTTAAATAAGGCTTTTTGACTGATGAGTGGCATAAGGTATAAAGAAGTGGCAGCTGTTTCTGAAATGGTTTTTTGAATCGCATCGATGCGCTCATATTTGTCGACAGCAGAATAGATTTGAATCATCCCTTCTGTTAAATCTGCAGCCATGGTCACAGCCAACGCAATTTTAAAGTAGCGATCGTTTTGCGTCAGCCATTTAGAAGCCCTCGCATTTCCAATTTTTCCTAGAAGTGCCACCACGCGTCCATTTTTTAAGACGGAAGTGACCAGTTCCCCTGAGCCTAAAATTAAATTACCCGCAATTCGTCCCGGCCAAGCAAAAAACTTGATGTACCACGTACTGGCCAATCCCGCCCCTTTTAAGAAGGTCAAAAACTCAATGGCAGGAGGGCCATATTGGCTGACCGTCGGATAGAGCTCGATAAATTTTTTCAAATAAATGAGATATCGAATATTGAGCATCGCTGGACCATGCGTTAAATTCGATGTTACATAGAGAGCAGCTTTTCCTGTGACAGAATTGACATCTTCTTCGATCGTAAGCCCCAAATCCGTTTGATTTCTTAAAACTTCTGTTAAAATATTTTGTTCAGTTGGATGATAGTCGTACTCTCCCATCTTAAGCCGTACTTTTACCCCCTGAGCAAAATCATAAAGTTGTGGATCGCTATACATCGAATCTGGATGAGCAATGAGCTGCATGAGCATCGCTAGCGGCTCATATTGATTTTGAAGACGCACAATTTTAAATAAATCCTCAATCTCAGAAGTTGTAGCTCCGTACATACTTTGAAGGGATTTAAGGATACTTTGTATAAAATCGAGCTGTTCCTTCACTTCTTCTGGAGATAAAAACTGAGGTTTCCCCATCTGGCTTCCTGGTACAGGAGGAACTCCAGGTACTTTTTTAGGATCTTTTTTGGGTTCCGGAGGAAACCGTGGATCTTCAACAGCCCCACTCGGAGCTGTTTCTGTCTTTAAAACATTTTCTTTCACATACCCATAGATATCAAAGCTATAACTACTTTTATCTGGGACAACGATTCCACACTCGGCCTCTTGCTTTTTTCCGTCAGATGGCAATCCCAATCCCAAAATATCACACTCCTCTTCCATCCCCGGGAAAAAATAGGTTCTTAAAAGCCCTCGAATCAAAGGCACTTCTCGATCATAAGAGACATTGAGCCTGGCATGATTGGCCATGATGGCTTCGAGAATCCGAAGTTTGGCTACAACAAACGGCCAATCGAGCACTCGATTACGAAAAAAAGAATTTACAAGTTCGCCATCCACTTCCCGTTTGGCCAATTTTAAATGTTCCCGAACATAGCGTCCTTCTAAATCAGAAGCTAAGAGCTCTCGCAAAAGCTCACTCACTTGAAGCCAATTGGATCGGTTATCAATCAGTTTTAAAGCCTGATAAAGCTTTGCATTATGACTTTTTAGATAAACTTTACCTTCTTGAACTTCTGCTGGAGCCCCCTCCTGGGCAAAAGCCATTGGATAGGTCAAAAAAGATAGAGAAAGAAAAACTGCTAAAACTTTTTGCATCATTTGAACACCTCCCGCAAGATGGCATTAGCAATTAGCAAACACCGTGCCAAAAAAATTCTTAATAAAATCAAGAGTTCCAGTAGGTGGAGATTACAAATGAATTAGACAGCTCATGAAAAAATTACAAATTTTTAATGATTTTCTGGAGAGGGTGGACTGAGAACATCTCGCATCATCTTTTCTTCAAAACGATGAAGCAAAATAGCGGAATCTTCAAGCATCAGCTCAATGGGAGAAAGGCTCACAGCAGAAACTTCTTTTTTGATCAAAGCTTCCTTTACTTTAGGATTTTCTTCATAGAAAGAATCCAAAAATAATTTCAAAGGATGCTCTTCAAACTCAGCGACATCAACAGAGATATTCGCCAAAAACTGAGGGACTGCTATTTCAAACTGTTTAAACTCACTTTCTAAAAGTTGTTGCGTAGCTTTGTGAGATTCTAAAAATTTATCCCGCTCATCAAAGGACATGGGGCTAGGTTGAGAAGATATGGACTCCCTAAATTCTATCACTCGTGCCGCCAAATCTAAAATAGCTAACGTTTGAACCATCTCAAAAAGTAAAGAAGGATTTAATTTTTGTTCTGTCCAATGATATTTATATCCATCATAAAGCATCCCTAAAAGAATACCCACGGCCACAGCCCGTCCCATGCGGCCTATTCCCGGCTTTCCAAGCCATCTTTCGACTTGCACAGGAGAAGGCCTAAAAGAAAGAAGCCCTTTTAAAAAACTTCCTCTGGCCGTTGCTTTTGCAGCCACCTCCCCTACGCGTACGGGCAAGTTCACTCCACCTGCAGCTCCTCCACTCACCACAATCTCTGTTGTCTCGCTAATGACAACAGACGCGGGCTGCCCTGCGTGTATTTTTTGCATCAAATTAGAAAGCCTTTCAAAAGCTTTTGTTTTTTTGCCAACGGCATTTAAAACTTCTAGTGTTGCCAACACATAAAATCCATCAGCTCCTCCTTGAATGGCCGACTTCCACACCCGATGATTTTCCCTGGCCTCGATTTCTGGCTGAACCACTCTGATAAGTTCGTCAATTAAAAGCTGCAGAGCCTCTCTGTGATCGGCCTCTTCCATGTATCGCTTCATGAGATTTAACAAAAACAAATTATAGACATCATTTCCAATATCAACGACGGCATAAGATAAGGCTTGTGCTTTTCGACTCAAAATCAGCTGTTTTTCGAACATCTCTGTTTTGGCCTTTAAAATAGCTTCTTTAGAAATTTCTTTTTTTTCTTCTTGTGGCGATTCCTTTGACTCTTCATCAAAAAAGCTAAGATACTCTTCGATCGATTCATTCAAAACCTCTTCAGAAAAAGCCCACACGTACTGCGCCTGACTTAAAGAAAAAATCATTATGAGACTTACTAAAACCTTTTTCATGGCCACCACTTTCGAACGACGTATGGAGACACTCTCTTAAAACTAATGATTTCAATCTCACGCCCATCCGCACCCACAATTTTTTCAATATTTCGTTCCAACACAGGATCTAAGATAGAAAATCCTTCCTCTGTATATTGGGCAGCGTCATCCACCCAGACACGCACCGGTTTTCCATCAATGCGTATCTGGGTAGATGTGGCTTCGCGTATAAAAATAAGTCGTCGCTGAAGATCTGCACTTGCTCCTTTTAAATCTAAGCCTGCAAAAGGAATTTTGACTTCTCTTAAAAGCGCTTGCGCCGCGCGAATGGCATTATCTAGAACTTCTTGAGAAATCAGTTTTTCTCCATGGAAAGCTTTCATTCTCTCTAAAGAAGTAATAATCGCCACCGGATCCCATTGTCCTTTTTCGAGTCTTAAAGCCTCAAATTCTTCTTGGAAATGTCGGTTCTTTCGCTCCATCGATTTTTGTGCTCTTTGAAGCGTTCTTAATAATTTTTTCTCTGCCCCTTCGACGCGAGCAATGAGCCATTCTTGAAGTTTTTTATTAGAAGAATGTTCGCTCCTAATACGCTCACCTGTTGCCTTTGACATGTTATGAATATCCATTTCATTCCAACTAAATTTCCCTTTACTAAATCCCACTTTCTCAAACAGGCTTCCATAATACCGATCTCGTGCCCCCCCTAAGAGCCCCTTTGCAGATCGCGCCAAAACAGGAATTCCCACTAAAAAGGCTACTTCAAAGGCTCGCTGTGACTTCCACTGAGACCACATCATATCTCGCTCTTCTTGGGCCCGCGTCACCGTTAAAAGATCTGCAAACGAATCATCTCCAGCAGAAGTCTCCAAATACTCTTTAAGAATTTCTATGTCCTCTTCCTTATCTTCAATCCGCTCATATTGCCAAACCGCATCCACCCCCACCATCGAAAAAGAGGTAATTAAAAAATAAGAAAGATAAGGGCCAATCGCCGCATCCAGTGCTCTCATCACAGGATGGGTTCTGACACCGGGCACAAATTTAGCCACCCAGTGGAGAAGTAAAAAAGTAAATCCTGGATAGGTGGTTCGGTGAAAAAGCTCATCCCAACTCATCTCAGCAAAATTAGGAGCAAGCACTCTCTTCTTCATCTCCTCGTGATATCCTTTAAACGCTGGATATTGAGAAATGAACGCATGAAGAAGGGGAGATTTCACCACAATCGTTTGGATCTCTTCAAGAGATTTTGCTTGGGCTACCGTATTAATTTTCTCTATCGCTTCTTCTTCAATTTTTAGTAACGCTTCTTGGACTTCGGCTTCCCCCTCTTTCAAATCCTTGGAATTTTCGGGATTTATTCCCGCCAACTTTTCATACAGCGTATCCAAAATATGATGCTCGCTCATCATTCTTATTTTCACCATCTCTTGATAGGCTTCTTTTTGCGCATCGGTCAGTGGTAGATCTCCTAATTTAGTGGGAGACCCTTCAGAGATCCCCGCGTTCGCGGGGATGACGTCCCGACCTTCTCCAAAAAACCACTCACCCACTTTCAAAAATTCTTTGAGTTCTTTTTCTAATTTTTCATACCCTTTGGCCTGAACCCTCTC
>JACPSU010000051.1:15961-17370 GCA_016193105.1 Deltaproteobacteria bacterium
CCTCTCGGGCAAGGAGGATCCTTGAGACTTAGGTGTGGTTTGCACACTGGTTTGAAGTTCCTTTAAAAGAGATTGATATATTGTCTTTGCTTCTTGCACTGAGGGTGCTTGAACCACAACCATTTTTCTTTGAAGCGTTGCAGGCTCTAGCCCCATCATTAAAAAATCTTTTTCTAATGCCAAATCTAAAGTTATTAAATCTAAGGGCAACTCCTCCTTGGGTTGATCCATTTGTGTTTTAAGTTTTTTAGAAAGCGCGATCAATTCTAAAACATATTGTGTTCGCAGGACTTCTTGATGCGCTTCATCCCACTGGGAATTTTGGGCCCATGCTGTAAAAGGGACTTCGGGCAAAAGGGCCAGATAGTCGCGCAGTCTCTCTTGAAGAAGACGAATAATTGCTGTTTTGGTTTCCTCAGTCCAATCTTTGGACTCTGGCATCAGAGCTAAAACCACAGAAAACCGGGCGTGTGCATACCATTTTTGAAGAAGATCGCCTTTCTCTTCCAAACTTAACTGAGCGATAGGCAAGGAATACGAACGACATTGCTTTGCAAAAACTTCTTTCACATCCATGGGCTCGCTCTGTTGAAATCCTTCTTTGAGGGTTTGAAAATATTGCTCGTGAAACTCAGGAGCTGTAAGCAAAGAGACCAATTTTTGAATCCACGCATCATCTGCAAAAAAAGATGGGATATCTGGAATTTGTGAAATTAAAAGTTCTCTCACCAGTTTTTCTTGAATCATCATTTTTTTAAGCTGTAAATTTTTTTGAATCTCTTGAAATTCCCCTAGAGAAGGAACTTCCCGTTTTTTTCCTCGCATCAATAGCTGAGTTTTATCTAAAGACTCCAAAAGCCAGCCCACCATAATGGATTGCACCAATGAAAAATAACTTTCAGGAGTTACGTCATTAGAAAGAGCCATCTGACGGAGTGCTTGAATGTGAAGGCTACTCATCATCTATCCCTAAAATGACTGGGGACTCTAAAGCGGTGACCAAATTTACAAGAGACTCCCCTCCCGAAAGTTCATGAAGGGTTTGCACTGTAACGGGAAAAGAAAATGTCTTTCGCCAGGCATCATTAACGGGGAAGGTTCCCTCCCCCCCTAAAATACGAACCTGAACGAGAAAGGAACATTGAGTAAAATAAAAAGAAAGAATCTTGGCTTTGTGTTCATAGGAAAGCGCTCCATTGACGACAGGAATCAGTCCTTTTTTCCAGACCAACAAACGCCCTTCGGTTGCTTCTAACTGAGCCTTAAGCTCTTGGGGTGAAAGACCTTTCACACCTAAGGTATTGGGATTTTTGGTTTTAAGAAGAAGCGTATGCAGGCTATCTCGGATTTGTCTTCCTTCGGTCTCAAGATGAGAAAAATCTGGAGCCTCAGCCCAAAGCGAGGAAGCA
>JACPSU010000101.1 GCA_016193105.1 Deltaproteobacteria bacterium
ATAGGCCGTTCCAATGTGGGGGACGTCGTTGACGTAATAAATGGGCGTAGTAACGTAATAAGGTTTTGATTTCATCGGGCTAGTTGAAAAAGAAGGGCTTCAGCCAAAAGCTCTCGGTTTAATTGAAACTGTAGATTTTTTTTGGCTTCTAAGACAAGGGTGAGTTTATCTGTGATGGCTTGAAAAGAAAGATTTGATGAAATGTTTTGTGCCAGAATTTCTTTTTTTTGTAAGGGAGAATTTTGAGGCCTGAGCCCTTGTTTGAAACACAAAAGATCGTGATACCATACTGTCAGAGTTTCAAGACTTTGATCAAACGTCGTATCATCTTGAGAAACTTTCTTGGCCAATTCAAAAATATGTTCGGGTTCTCTGGGTAAAGATAGAAGCTCAGTGGCCCATTCTAGTTCAGCAAGCGCAGGGGATACGGCATGAGAAATTCGGATGATATGGCACCTGGAAATGATTGTAGGAAGAAGTCTTTCCATATGGGGCGTTAGAAGTAAAAAAACAGTTTGAATCGGGGGCTCTTCTAAAATTTTAAGCATAGAATTTCCGGAAGCTGGGTTTAACTGTTCTGCCCCATCGATAATAACCACTTTCCATTGTCCTTCGTAGGGTTTTAAATGAAGAACGCGTTGAAGTTCCCGCAGGGTTTCAATTTTAATCGTCTCTCCTTGGCTTTCAATGAGTGTGACATCCGGATGAGTGGTGCGATCTATCTTTTTGCACGAAATACAACTTTCGCAGAGAGTTCCTTTAAGACAATTTAAGCGTTTAGCAAAAAGAAGAGCTTGGGTTTTAAGTTCCTGTGCGTGCATGCCACATAAAAGATAGGCAGAGCCTACGCGACTTTGGTCTGCGATTTTTTGAAGGATGGGGAGAAGGGTCATATTTTTTTTAGTACCTGTTGTAAGATGTTGCTATGAATCTGTTTTGCTGGGCCCGATGCATCAATTACTTTTACTCTGTGAGGCTCTTTTTTAGCAAGACGTAAATACCCTTGTCTTACTTTTCGGTGGAAAGAAATCTTTTCTTGTTCGATACGATCTAGATGAGAAGAAGAGGTGCGTTTCAAAACACGTCCAAGTCCCATGTGAACCGGACAATCTAAGACCAACGTCAGATGGGGTTTTAGATTTTCAGTGGCAATGCGATTGAGTTTGTCGGTGAGCTCTGTTGAAAGGGCTCGCGCCACTCCCTGATAGACGGTGGTGGCATCACTATAACGATCAGAAATTACAATTTTTCTTTTTTTAAGTGCAGGTTGAATCTTTTCTTGAACATGTTGGGCGCGGGAGGCTTCATATAAAAGAAGCTCTGCCAGAGGGACTAGTTTTTTGTTTTGTCTTTTTAAGAGAACTTCTCGAATTTGATCTCCAATCACCGTTCCTCCGGGTTCTCGGGTGATCAAAACAGAATATCCTTTTTTTTGGAGAGCTTTTTTTAGAAGAGTAATTTGAGTGGTTTTTCCTGAGCCTTCTATTCCTTCAAATGTAATAAATAAACTCATGTATTGCACTTCATGTAACCACAGCTTCGGCAAAAAGTGCAACCTTCTTCATGTTCTAAAAGTTTCTGACATTCAGGGCAGATGAGATCTGAGGCTAGAGTTTTTCCATCGGCAACCTGTTTATTGAGATTAAGTGTAATATGAACCGTGCCATTGGGCTCAGGCGTAATATCGATCTGAGGAGTGGTTGAGGTGCTTAAAACCTGAGAATCTTTTGAACGGTCTCTGTAAATGGTAATTCCTTTGCAAGACAGTTCATAGGCAAGCCAATAGACCTTTCTTACATCTTCAACCGTCGCAGAGTGGGGGAGATTTACGGTTTTAGAAACAGCATTGTCACTATATTTTTGAAAGAGGGCTTGCATTTTGACATGCCACTCGGGTGAAATTTCATGGGCTGTTTTTAGTGCGCTTCCCGAGTGAGTTTCGGGTAAAGATTCTCCTTCTAAAACATGCCGAACATACGATTTGGCAAAGATCGGTTCTATCCCACTCGAACAGCCAGCGATTAAACTTAAAGTTCCCGTCGGAGCAATGGTAATGACCGTGGCATTTCTTAAAGGTTTTTGTCCAGCCTTGTCATACAAAGAGCCTTTGAAATTAGGAAAAGCTCCTCTTTCTTGAGCCAAGGCTTGAGACGCTTCGTGAGCCTTAGTGTGAATAAAAGAAATAATTTCTTCAGAAACTCTGAGCGCCTCTTCACTATCATAGGGGATATTTTTTTGAATGAGCACATCGGCAAGTCCCATGACCCCCAGTCCAATTTTTCGATTTGCTTTGGTGATTTTTTCAACCTGAGGAAGAGGATAAGCGTTTGCATCAATGACGTTATCCAAAAAGTGAACAGCAGTTTTTGTGATATTTTCTAATTTAGCCCAGTCGATATCTTTCCCATTCAAAACGGTGTTTAAGTTCATCGAGCCCAAGTTGCATGACTCGTATGGCAAAAGTGGTTGTTCACCGCATGGGTTCGTTGCTTCGATCGTGCCGCAGTTTGGAACTTGGTGAGTTTTATTAATTCTGTCTATAAAAACAATTCCAGGGTCGCCTGTTTTCCAGGCGGCTTGGGTGATTTGGTTAAAGACCTCTCTAGCATTGAGGCCTAAAGAATAAGGCTCATTTTTTTTGACCTGTTCCATAAATTCTTCTGTGACAGCCACAGAGATATTAAAATTGGTTAGAGCTCCAGGAGTTTCTTTAGAATGGATGAACTCTAAAATATCAGGATGGTCGACATTTAGAATGGCCATATTGGCGCCTCGTCGTGTCCCCCCTTGTTTAATCGTATCTGTGACAGAGTTAAACACAGAAATAAAAGACAAAGGGCCACTTGAAGTTCCTTGGGTGGTTTTAATGGTGCTATTTTTGGGGCGAAGGTTTGAAAAATTAAAACTTTTCTTCAGTCTCTCGAAGGGTCGCTGACCCAATGTCTTTTTCACCGTAAGCTTTATCAGGCGCAGCAATGGCTTTGGCCACACGTTCAAAAAGCTGCTCGGGAGTCTCAATGAGTTCGCCTTTGTCATTTTTTCTGAGATAGCGTTTTTCAAGAACAATGCGCGCATTGGATGTGAGTTGCACTTTAGGTCGATGGGGTGTCGGGGGCTTTTTAATTTGGTAGTGGTCAATTTTGGAAGAGATCATTCGCTCCAAAAACTCCATCTTATTTTCACCTTTAAAGTGCGCAAGCTCTTCTTCAATTTGCTCGTAAAGTTTTTGGGCACTCAACAGATCGATTTCAATGCTTTTGGTGAGATATTGGATAAATCTCTCTTTATTGAGAGCCAGTCTTGGGGACTTCTCTACAAAAGGAAGAGAGGTCTGTACTGCTGGAAACTTCATTTATATTACCCTTCTTCTTTTAACTATAGTGCGCTTCGAAAAAGGCGTCAACATATCAATTTTAAAGGGATTTTTCATGCTTGTATAAAAAATAGTCAAATATCGAAGGTCTAAGGGTTTAGTATGTAACCTATTGATATTTAAGTATATTTTATGGACTTCTCGGAAGGTGAATTTTACCCCTGCCCAGAATATAATCATTTTCACTGTTTTGACATAATTTTAGGGCACACATATAACCTATTGATTTAACTACATAAAATTAAATATCCCAGGTGTGGCATACCTATTGCTTAGTATATAAGTAAAAGGACGATGACCGAAAAGGTATTGTTGGTTGTTACAATTCAAATTGAAGTTGCGGAGGTAGTTTATGTTGATGAAGTTGAGATGGGTGTTCAATCCTGTACTGATTAGAAAAATAATTATTATTTTGCTCGCAATCCTGATTGCGTCTATTACCACAAGTTTTTCTTTTGGTGTCAGAAAGGCGCATGGGGGCGAAGCAGAAACACTTTTAGCTCAAAAAGACGCTGCAAGATTAGCGAAGCTAAAAACAATTATTAGTGAAATCACAGAATTTTTAAAGGACAAAACCGTGGATAAAGAAGTTTTAAAAGCAAGGCTGGAATCTTACAAAGCAGAAGATCCTTCTTTAGTGTCAGATCTTGATGCTGCTGAAGCTGCTTTAGTTGCAGGCGATAAGAGTGCTTTGGAAAGTTTTTTAAGAAAAGTTTTGCCTAAACGAGATGAACTTGAGAAGTCTGCACGATCAGCTTCATCCACAACTGGGGCCACATGC
>JACPSU010000046.1:0-3274 GCA_016193105.1 Deltaproteobacteria bacterium
TAAGATGAAAAGTTTATCTAAAAGGGGGATGGGCAGACTTGTCAATTTGCTACATCTTCGTCGAGCTCCTTTGCCGACAGAGGGGCGAGCGTATATTCAAGCACAACTCAGAACCATGAGAGCGAAACAGTATTATGTTTATTTCAACGACATATTAGAGAGACATAAGGATACTTCTGGTTTATTTAGAGGGGCATCTTATGACGCTGAGTTTGGTATCTACCTTCCTCCAACAATGGAGGTGTACCACTTTCTGGGTGAAGGAAGAAAAGCAATCAATGTTAGAGCTACGATGAAACATATGTTAGGTTTGGAGTTCGACGTTCCTTCTCCTCCTATTTTCTCTCTTCTGACTCATCCACAGGCGATGCAAATTGAAACAGAGCAGATTTTATATCACTTTTTCTCTGATCTTTTAGAGCAGAGTTCTTTTTTATCTTCTGAAGCTGTTCAAGAGATGAGGCTCCTATTTGCACAGAAAAACTGGAATGCTCTTGCAGCAAAGCTGGTTAGAACGAATGCTATTTCACAAGCAGAGCGTCTTGCTTTTTTTAATGAATTATTGATTTTTGCACATGAAGGGAATCATTATGATCATTATGTCCATGATCTACAGCCCTACCTTCGAAAGATACTGACTGAACTTCATGTTGGAGAATTGGAAATTAAGCAATTAGAGTTTTCTGTAGCAACCATGAGAGGAGGATGGGGTGGATATCATCAAAAAGCTGAAGTTATTGCAAGTATTGTTAAAGCAAAAACAGGAAGAGTTTTAGATATAGATGAATTGAGTTCTAATTTGGCATTAGCCTGGGAAAAGTCCGCAATACAAACACATAAAGAACTGGGCTTTCACTTAGCCCCGCACCCATTTTTTTCTGATTTCTTGGAAGTATCTGGTAACGAAGTAAGACTAAGAGCGAGTATGAGAAGGGGGCAGCCTGTTCTCTTTCGTCCGGATGATCAAATTGATGATTTTATTAGAGCTACTTATGCAGCCCATCACATTTCCCCCTCTCTTCCTTATTTGGGGGTGACTAATGTCCACAGACTGGCGTCTTTAACTGAAGAGATTATCCGTCATGCGAATCATTAAAAGTGCCAAAGTTGGGGCAGCGATCCTTGCAATTTTAATCTCCACTTAGGTTTAAAACAATATCTTTTACCTCTATTTCCGAAGAGAAGAGCGCGGAGGAATGGTTAATGGAAGAAATCTGAATATAAAGTTCCATATCTGTATTTACGATATCAGAAAGATTTTTGAGATCATTCATTTTAAATATCTGTTCTCCGGCTTCTTCTACTTGGCCAAGTTTTTCCCATGCGTTTTCTTTAAAATTATAGACTCGTATACTAAAGCCATATTTTTCTTCGGAAAGAGTACCTCCTTTTCCTTGCGCTTTGACTTCTAAATTTAAATTTGAAAGTGAAGGCAGTGTTCCTTTAAGATTTATCTTCATCGTCTTATGAGCATACGTGGCAGGCTGGGATTTGATTTCCCAAAGATCAGAAACGTCGTTACCTAACCAGGTGTTTTTCACAAAGAAGAAACTTTTGGAATGGGTATTAAAAACAATGGGTGACTCACCATCATCTATAATGGAGGGGATGTTTTGAATGGGGATATTTGACCAGCTAAATTCTTGTGTTTGTTGGTTGTATGCTAATTCCCATAAATCATCTTTGGCAATATAGCGCCCTTCTGTGGGATCAAGGACTTGTCCTCCCCATAAAAAAGCGGTTTTTCGTTTGGGGTTATATAGAAATTGCGATGCATAGAAAGATCGTTGTTCTGGAAACGTAGAAATGTTTTTTTCTGTGGCATAGTAGGAAGGTGTGCCATTACTTATTTTTTCTTTGAGTTCAAAGAGCCTCGAAGGTGTATTGGGATTAAAATAAAGATAAGAATGAGAGGGCTCAAAGTATATTATTTTTGCCCTCTCAAGTTCTGTCAAAGGATCTGGATATTGAACACTACGGCCATCCATAACTTCGTTTTCTAGGAGACGTTTCCCCCCCCCTGTATTATAGCTTTGGGAGGTACTGTCATAAGAGAATTCAAATATCGTTCTTTGACCTTGATAGTGACCACCGTTATCTTTGATCCATGTTTTTTTCTCCGAAGAATAAGCTAGAGCGTCAGCATATGCTATAAAGGAGGGATTGAGCTTTTCCCAACTATAGGTTTGAGTTTGGCTATTATAAGAGAGTTTCCAAATATCGGAGTGAGAAGTGTTGGTGCCTTTTAATCCACCAAATAAAATATGTTCATTATTGTGTGGATTAAAAAAGAGAAAGGCATTTTGTAACCCTGGGGGTATTTGCGCCTGAGTGTTGGGGGCTAATTTGATCCATTTTTTTTGATCCTGCCTAAAAACTCTAAGAGCATTTTCGTAAGTATTATTATTTTTTTGTCCACCATAGAGGATTAAATCTCCCGTTTGAGGATCAGCTGTTAAGCTGGGTTGAGAGAGGTTCCACAATATTTTTTCTGGGATCACTTTTTGAAAACCACTATTTAGATCTCCTTCCCATAAGGCATTAGAATCGCTTCCTCCAAAAATAAGAATTTTATTCCGCTGAACATCTAAGACAGGAGTAGAAGCATAAAAGACTTCTGTTTCGAAGGTTTGTCTTTCACACGTGGGATTATTGCTATCCAAGTTTGCTGTCCAATAGCTATTTTTTTGACCTGTGGTTTTATAGAATAAAATCTGAGATGAACTTAGGGCTATTCTTATGTTATCTCCTTGATTAGAATTTTTTGCTAAAAACTCATATCCTCTCTCTGAAGAGTATTTTAGTTCTCGATAATCTGTCATGCTTCCGTTATCATTGATGAATAAGACTCGATTCGGAGACATAGGAATGATGGAGGCACTTCGATGATATGGGATTTCAAAAGCTCCATAAGAGTGCTGGTTTCCAATTTGGGTCCATTGAAAGCCGGAAGAATCCGCATAATTTAACTCCCAAAGATCAAGATAAAAACATTTGGCGCCGCTACAGCTAAGATTTGGATTTTGCTCTTGCTCGTCACTCTCCCAATTTCTTGTTTCAAATCCCCCAAAGAGGACTATTTTTCCATTGATCGGTATGACGAAGGGATTGCGACGGGGTGGTGGGGCTTGAGAAGGGGTAATAGCTCTCCAGTGATAGCCAGAATTATCTTTATATAGTTCCCAAAGGGACATCTCTGGTGAAGCATTCTCGGCATAGCTTTTAATCACAATAAAAGAATCTTTCGGAGGAAAATAGGTAAATGAAAAAAGTC
>JACPSU010000046.1:3328-15411 GCA_016193105.1 Deltaproteobacteria bacterium
GAAACGTTAAGCCAGGAGTATTTTCTAAAGAATAGTGTTGCCATGTGTAGCCTTCTTGTGAATTAAAGCTAAGTTCCCATATTTCTGAAAGAGTGTCTTCATGTCCCGAATCTTGATCTTGCCCATGGTTGGAGCCAAAGAGAACAAACGTGCCATCTGTTTTTTGAAGAAAATGACCATAGAGTCTAGGTTTGGGAATATCATATTGGTAGGTTGCTGGAGTGGTATGCTCAAAGAGATAGGGAGGAAGGGAGGTGACTTTTGAATTTTGTGTCGAAAAATCCAGGGTGGATAAGTTTTCAATGGGGACAGTTTCATCTTCAGAAAGAGCATCATATATCGAAAAAAGAGAGGAATTATTGTTCAACGATAGGGTGAAGCTTCGAATCGCTTTTCCAGCCTTACTAATGATTTTCCCTGCGTCTCCGCAGGACAAAACACTGATGCCGCCTATTAAAATCAACCCATTTAAATAGTAAATCCAACACTTTTTCATCTTTATTAAAAATGCATTAAAAAAGGAATACCTACTTACGTTCTACACTTCTAAGTTTAATTGAAAAAAAAATAAAAACAAGGGGGATGTGGACGTGGCCTTATTCTTCAAGTATACTTAAAGTATATTTTTGAACGTAGGCTGAGTTTTCTCATCTGTTTTTAATGTAAATAAAACTTTAATAAGATTAAAAAAAAGATGTTGGTGATGAAAAAAGTATTCTTATGGCTCTTGGGGGTGGTTATTGCCGTACATTTCGTGGCTTGTGGCGGGGGCGGAGGTGGGGGTGGAGGCGGAGGGTCAGCAGGAAGTGGGGGAGGCGGGAGTAGTACTCCTATCTCTGCTCCAAGCCTGCCTGTGATTCCTGACACGTTTGAAGTTTCTATCGATTTAAGTCAATTTTCTTCTGCTCGGATGATCCTTAGCCTTTTTGATAAGACAGGCAAACTTTTAAAACAAGAAACGATCGGTCAAAGTGCATCTACAAGCTTTTTTTTCAAATCTGCCTATGCGTCTTCAGATAAGGTAACGCTCTCAATTTCTTCAGAGGCGATCTTTGCTGCGTTAAGTACGAGTTCAGATATTACAGCAACGACCCTTGAAAGCTTTCAAATAATTTCTCCTGCAGAAAATAAAATTAAAAATAATCAAGCGATTGCTAGAGCCCTTTTTGAAGAAGCGGGCATTTCTATTCAATCAGGAAAATTAACCATGAATGCCGGGATGCTCAGTACTTTTATTCAACAAAATTCAGATTCTTCCAATTTTCAATCTGTTTTAGCCATGGCCTTCCTTGTCAAAAAAGTTTTATCCGGCAAAATGGATCTTTCTCGGGATCGTCCCTATATGGAAAATCCTGTCTTGGATGCTTATACGGAAGGACTCGCTCAGAGAGCTGTGGAATATCTGGAAGATGCCTATGATTTTTCTTCAGCTTCTCATCATAAGTCTATTTTGGATAGTTGGGCATCCTCAGGCCTCGCTTTTAAAGAGAATACACTTTATAAACCCAATAGAGTTATTAAGTGGGGCAAGGTCAGAACACAGACGGGGAATGGCCTGAAGCGGCTTCCAATTCATGAGGCTGGTTTTGGTCCTGTGGTAACCGTTTGTCCAGATGCGGATCAGATACAATTTTATATTGATTCTAATGATTCTTCTTTACTTCAGATTTCCAAAGAGAATTTCAAAATTGTCCATTATGGAATGACGACACCTGCCTACGAGGTGACACAGGATAGAGATTTTATCAACGTGACACTTTCATCGAGGCTTATACCGAATAGCTACTATCTTCTTTCTATCGATCCAACCGGACGATTGGACGATTATTTCTTTGCGGCGATGTACGTTTATGATTGTACGTCTACGGATGAGAACAGGGCTATAGAAGACGATCATTATTATTTATGGAGAATGCCCAGAAAAGACTTTTGGGACCGCATGGTTTCTCACTTTGGGCTTCCAAAAAATAATCTAATAAATTTTAGTTTTAAAACTACTGGGGGTGGAGGCAACAAGACAGTTGCAGAATATCAAGCTTGGGATGAGAAAAACTTTTTTGATAGCTCTCAGAGCGATCTTCATTATATTTACTTTCCAGCCAGAACCAATATATTTACCCCTTATATTTCTCTAGACCAAGAAGGTGTAGACAGATTTGATGCTGCCCCCTTTGGTTTGCCTACCTTTTTACGTACGAGCGATTTGCGTGCTAGTGAGAGATGGCTATTCGATACTAAAAAATTAAGAGGAAAAGAAGTGTCCCCCAGGCAGTATAAAATTACGTCCTATATTAGAGCGGCAAACATTAATAAAGATATTTTAGCTCAGCGTGAGGAAATTTCTTCTTCAAGTTTAATAGGGGATAGTGATTTTATTCAAGTTACAAGGCCTGTTGAGCTTGGAGCCTTTTTGACATCGCTTGAACTAGATCACCCTATTGTTCCGTGTAATAATAGAAATATGCGGTCTCCTCCTGAGCGTATTGTGGTAGCCGCACAGCCTCAGAATAAATCTATTATTTATTGCAGCTATGGAAGCTCTTCATGTGTTTTAGATGAGCTGCCTCGTGCGCAGCAGTGTGCGCAGCAGGGTGGGGGGTGCTCTGCCGATATATTTTACTATCCTCGCCAAATGAACATGCCAGACAAGGTAGCAACAATAGAAGATTCTAAACTTACCGCAACTCTTAGCTATAAAGTGATTGACATGCAAAAACGTGGTCCAGATTGTTCATTGAATTTAAAGTACAAGTCTACCCCTCTTTCTTCTGAAGAATTGGCGATGTTAGGAGAAGCTCCAGCTCTTCCATCTAGAGAAGAACCCCCTTTATTTGAAAGTCCGATGGATTTGGATGAAATGATAGATTTAGAAAAAGAACGAGGCGGTGAAGCTAGAAATAGTAAAAAGCCATTTCCCTTTGAACTTTTTTCAAAAGCCTATGCAGCTCAGCTTCCTTTGCAACCTAATCAGCCTATTCGGCAACTTAAAGTTCGTCTTCCAAATGAGGCGGAGATTCAAAATCAAATTGAAACCATTCTTTTATTGGGCTCCGACGAAGAAAAGAAAAAATTATTTATCTCTGCATTTGAATTTACCTTGGGGGCAGAAGCACGTTCCCCCTATGTGCAAGCTTTTAAGCAGCTGGTGTTGGCCAAAATGGAACAAAATCGACATGTTTCTACCTTTGACATGGGGATTTTAAAGATTTGTTCTCAAGGGTATTTGCCTGCCCAAGTTTTAAAAGATGTGTTTTTTATGGACAAAGAAACTCTAGAGCCTGCAGATGAACTATTTTTAAGGTTTGCCGCAGGATTTTTATATGAACCGGACGATCCTTTAAGAGAGGAACTAGATACTTTAGAAGGTAGACAACGTGTGGCTCAGCATTCTTGGCAAGCCATGTGTGATGTGTATCATTATTTTTCTTCGTTTATTAACTTTTGTAAGGATAATCAGTGTGAGTCTTGGGGAGGATTTAAAGATACCTTTCTTCAGATGTTTTTTGCTTATCGAAATTATCTTCTTTTGCCTCCAGTTGAAAGAAACAGTGTTTCTCAATTTATTCGCGACCTTCGCACAGCGATTCATCAAAGAGCTGCCCAAGATCCCAATTATCTCAGAATTTCAGAAGATCCAGATGTGACAAAAAGTCGGCTTGTTACTTTTTCTTTTCTTCTCTCTGACATATTTCTCATAGGGATGGATCACCTTACAGGTTTGGCGGCAACCCACCAGGAATATCAGAACATGTCTCGAAACCCTCTTCTTTCAGAAAGAGAACTTCATACACGGCTAGCGATGACGAATCTAGAAATTTTACTCTCACCGCCTGTTTTTATTCCTGCCACAAATGCAGTAGTAAGTGTGGTGAGATATAATGTCCTTCTAGGAAGACAAGCTGTCATGGCAGGCAGAGCTTCAGTAACTGCAGAGAATGTAGAGATTTCCTGGCTTCAAGAAACCCAGGCTTATATAAATCAAAATCCACAATGGAGAGCTTTGCAGGGGCAGATACCCGAGTTGTCCGTTGATCAACTTCTAGCGGAAGGATCTGCGCGCAATATTCTTCAAGAAGCAGCAACACAAAGAGTGGTGGTAGCTACAGGAGTGAGGGCGGCCTCCCTTGCAGCGGATATCACAAGAACTACAGGTCTTGTGGAGGGTCAAAGTGCTATGAGTGCTCTCAGTCGAGTTCGTGAGTTTTTGGTAAAATTAAGGATTACTCGTTTGTATACAGCATCGACAGTGGATGCTCCAGCTGATTTAGCGGGGAGATTTGTTCCTGGGAGTGTGACGGCACATTCTCGAATTGCCATTAACGAGTTTGGTCTTAATAAGCAAGTCTTGTTCGACAATATTATGAGCTTAAAATATAATGTTCGTTTTGGTTCAATGCGTTATGGTCGTCAGCTATATGATCCTTTTGTCGCTAGTTCCGGAAGTGCTGCTACCGCTGAGCAAGTTCGGTTTACGTTATTTGCTCGATCTAGCCTTAAAGAGTCGACACAATGGATATATCCTTTCCCTGAGACAGCCAAGGCAGAAATTCATGCTTTTTTACAAGGAGAAAACTTTCAAGCCACGATCAACTGGAATCAATTTTTAGCCACTCTTGAAAAACATGGAGTCATTACAAGTCGTGATCGTTTTGCTTATGCGCTTCAACTTTTTACAGAAGCTCATGAGGGAAAGCACTTTTTTATTTATGCACAAGATTTTAAACCTTTTGTAATGAGGGAATTAAATATTTTAAAACAAAGTGGTCATGCTATTGAAGAAGTACTTCAAATGGTAGAAGTGGAGTTAGCGAAAAGAGGAACATTCTCTGTAAGGGCAAAGGTTCTTGCAAAAATTATTGAAATGAAACGAGGGATAACATTGACAGAGGCTCAGATACGTCAGCTGGAATTGATTTGTCATCATGCAGAAGAAAAAGCAGCTTTACAGGTAGAGGCACAATTGGCAAAAAATCTTATTGAGGCAGACGATGGATTAGTTCAAGGTTTGTTTCAAATGGAAGGAGGGCGTGCAAGGCTAGCAGCTCCTCTGAGAAGGCTACTAGCTGAGGATACTGTTCTTAGCAATCCTACTCCTCTTGAAAGCTTTACGCACAATACAAGACTTCTTTGGGAGTTGTTAGAAGAGGCTCCTCCTGCTGCTGGATCTGGTTTTGATGGCTTATTTTTTGGGACGGTGGGTCAAGGTCAAATAGCTCCAGATATAGGCCTTTTCCATGGAGCGGTAGATGTAAGTGCCATGCCTAATATTTATGAACAGATCATCAATAACTTTGCACGGTGAGGTTGGGTCAGTGACCCTTGCAATTTTGAGAGTGTCCTGCTAAGGTGCTTTTTTTCTTATGGATAAGAAAGTAACAGTTGAAAATCTATCGCCGTATGAGAAAAAACTAACGGTCGAAGTGCCAGCTCCGCTTGTTGAACAAGCCCTGCAAAGTTACTACGCCTCTATGTCAAAGTCTGTGAAGATGAAAGGCTTTCGAGAGGGAAAAGCCCCTGTTCAAATGGTTAAAATGCAATTTCAAGGAGAAGTGACACGAGAAGTGATTTCTCGGGTGATGAATGAAACCTATTCAGAAGCGGTCACAGAGCAAGCGTTGTTTCCCGTGGCCCAGCCCCGCGTAGAAGTTCAACCGTGGCAACAAGGACAGCCGTTAGTTTATACGGCATGCGTGGAAATTAAGCCCCCTGTAGAAGTGAAATCCTATGCCGGACTCTCTGCCGAAAAAGAAAAAATTTCTATCGATAAAAAACAAGTTGAAGCCACGCTGGAGCAACTGCGCGAAAGCAAAGCCCAGCTTAAGACGGTTTCTGTTCCTCGAGGGATTCAAGCTAAAGATTTTGTTGTGATGGATTTTGAAGGTCTGATGGATGGGAAGGTCATTCCGGGGGGAGCCTCTCAGAACTTCTTATATGAAATGGGGAGCAATCGCTTTGTCAGTGGGTTTGAAGAAGGGTTAAAAGAGATGAAGCCTGAAGAACAAAAAGAAATTCAGGTGACCTATCCCCAGGATTTCCACGAGAAAAAACTAGCGGGAAAACAAGTGGTGTTTAAAGTGTCTGTGAAAGAAATTAAGGAAAAAGAGATGCCTCCTTTAGATGATGTATTTGCTCAACAAATAGAAGGGTGCAAGAGTGTTGAGGAATTACGAACGAAGATTCATGACGATTTAGTCAAGCGAGAAGAAAATCGCATTAAAAAAGAGCTAGAAAAAAAGATTTTAACACAATTGGTTGAAAAAAATGAGCTCACCCCGCCCCCTTCGATGGTGAAACAACAATACGATTTTTTGGTGGATGATTCTCAAAGAAGACTTACCCAAATGGGGCTAAAAGATCCAGAGCTCGAAGAGCAGCTTCAAAAATGGGAACCGGAGCTTCAAACACGTGCGCAGTTTGATGTCAAAGTGGTTCTCTTGATTGAGGCCCTTGTGAAAAAAGAAAAATTAGAAATTAGTGAGAAAGAGTTGGATGAAGGGTTAGAAAAAATTGCCAAATCGGCAAACTCAACTGTGCCCAAAGTCAAAACTTACTTTAAGGAAAAAGGGACGTTATCTCAGGTGCGCTGGCAGCTTTTGCAAGACAAAGCTGTTGAGTTTTTACTTTCTAAGGCCAAAATTAAATAAAAGTTGAAGGAGATAGGCTTTTCGCCTATACTATCCTTAACTATCCTATGTCTACACTAGTACCCATGGTTATTGAACAAACGAGTCGAGGCGAACGTGCCTATGATATTTATTCTCGTCTCTTAAAGGATAGAATTGTTTTTTTGGGTTCTCAGGTCACAGATGATGTGGCCAATCTTCTCATTGCTCAATTTCTTTTTCTAGAAGCAGAAGATCCTGAAAAGGAGATTAGTTTTTACATTAATTCTCCTGGTGGCAGTGTCACTGCGGGTTTGGCCATTTACGATACGATGCAATATATTAAGCCGCACGTGGCCACCTACTGCTTGGGACTTGCTGCTAGTATGGGGGCATTACTTTTAGCGGGTGGGCATAAAAACAAACGCTATAGCATGCCGCATGCACGGATTATGATTCATCAGCCGATGGGAGGATTTCAAGGACAAGCTACAGATATCGATATTCAAGCAAAGGAAATCTTGCTTCTTAAGAAAAAGCTAAATGAAATTTTAATGTTACATACGGGTCAAACATATGAAGCCATTGAAAAGGATACAGAACGTGATTATTATATGTCGGGCGAACAAGCAAAAAAATATGGCTTAATTGACCATGTTGTTGAACATCGAAAAATTTTAGGTAAAAAATAACGCCCGCGGGCGTTTTTAAAGGAGGCCTATGACCATACCGGGGGGAAGACGGGGAGATGAGTTTGGAAATCTCTACTGTTCTTTTTGTGGTAAAAGCCAAAAAGAAGTAAAAAGTTAGTACACTCCCAAAACCTGCTGAAATTAAAGCTTTCTTAGATGAATATGTGATTGGCCAGGAGCCTGCCAAAAAGATTCTATCTGTGGCCGTTTATAATCATTATAAAAGAATTCAAAATAAAAAAGTAGGAGGAGCAGACATTGAGCTTCAAAAAAGTAATATTTTGCTCCTAGGCCCGACAGGAAGTGGAAAAACGCTGCTTGCTCAAACGCTGGCCAAAATTTTAAAGGTTCCATTTACAATTGTGGATGCCACAACTCTGACCGAAGCAGGGTATGTTGGAGAAGATGTGGAAAATATTATTCTCTATCTTCTTCAAAATGCAGAGTTTGATGTTGAAAAAGCAAGTCGCGGAATTGTCTATATTGATGAAATCGATAAAATTGCCCGAAAAGGGGATAGCCCTTCTATTACACGCGATGTTTCTGGAGAAGGGGTGCAGCAAGCGCTTCTTAAGATTATGGAAGGAACCATTGCTAATATTCCTCCCAAAGGGGGACGCAAGCACCCTCAACAAGAATTTTTACAAGTAGATACGACCAATATTCTTTTTATTTGCGGAGGAGCGTTTGTAGGGTTAGAAAGCATTGTCGATCGAAGACTTGAAGCCAAACATATGGGGATTGGGGCTGAAATTAAGGCCAAATCAGAAAAAACGATTTCAGAATCCCTGATGAAAGCACAGCCTGAGGATTTATTTATTTTGGTGAAGCCCAAAAATGCCTTAACCAAGCAATATATGAGACTTTTTGAGATGGAAAACGTGAAACTTAAGTTTACTCAGGAGGCCTTGGTTGCTGCGGCAGAGGAAGCTTTGAAGCGAAAGACAGGGGCCAGGGGGCTTCGGGCTATTTTAGAGCAAGCCATGATGGATGTAATGTATGAACTTCCTTCTTTGAAAAATGTACGAGAATGTATTATTAATGAAGATGTTGTTTTAAAATCTGAAAAGCCGTTGTATATCTACGGTTCAGATAAAACAAAGGATTTGAACGTGAACCTCCCCAAAACAGATAAAGCGGAGAGCGCATAAAAATAATGAGCGAGTCCTCTAAAAAAGAAGTTTCCAAAAAAGAACTTCCTTCTATGCTGATTGTCCCTCTTTTGCCTTTGAGAGACATTATTGTGTTTCCACACATGGTGGTTCCTCTTTTCGTGGGGAGAGAAAAATCAATCCATGCTTTAGAAGAAGCGCTGAATCATAAAAAAGATATTTTGCTCATTGCGCAGAAAAAAGCAAAAACCAATGATCCCCTTGAAGAAGATTTGTATAGCGTTGGAACGTTAGGGGCGATTGTTCAGCTCCTGCGTTTGCCGGATGGAACGGTGAAAGTGCTGATCGAGGGGAGACAGCGTGCCAAGGTTCTTCGCTATGTTTCTAGAGATAAATTTTTTGAAGTGGAAGTTGAAGAGCTTGTAGAGCACGAAGTCAAAAATGCTCAATCTGAAGCTCTGCTCCGAGCGGTGAAAGAAGCTTTTGAAGCGTATGTAAAACTCAATAAACGTATCCCCCCAGAAATGCTCATGACAATTTCTGCGATTGAAACTACATCCAAACTTTCGGATGCGATTGTTTCTCATTTAAATCTTAAGATTGAAGATAAGCAGGCGATTTTAGAAGTTTTGAATCCTCATGAACGTTTGGAAAGACTTTTAGCTCTCATTGAAAAAGAAATTGAGATTTTAGAAATCGAAAAACGAATTCGTGGACGTGTCAAAAAGCAGATGGAAAAATCTCAAAAAGAATACTACTTAAACGAACAAATGCAGGCGATTCAAAAAGAATTAGGGGATCGCGATGAGTTTAAGGCTGAAATTGCAGAAATTGAAAAAACATTAAAAGAGAAAAAGCTTTCAGAAGAAGCCACGAATCGAATAAAGAAAGAAGTCAAAAAGCTAAAAATGATGTCTCCCATGTCGGCAGAGGCCACGGTGGTGAGAAATTATATTGATTGGGTGATTTCCCTACCTTGGGGGAGCTATACCAAGGATAAAACCAATGTAAAAGAGGCAGAAAAAGTTTTGGATAATGATCATTATGGGCTTAAAAAAGTAAAAACACGTATTTTAGAACACTTGGCTGTGCAAACTCTGGCCAAAAAAATTCGTGGACCTATTTTATGTTTAGTGGGCCCGCCTGGGGTTGGAAAAACGTCTTTAGCTCGTTCTATTGCAACCGCATTAGGGCGAAAATTTGTTCGTACCTCTCTTGGGGGAGTGCGAGACGAAGCCGAAATTCGAGGACATCGCAGGACCTATATTGGGGCGCTTCCTGGTAAGATTATTCAGTCCATGAAAAAAGCAGATTCGCAAAATCCTGTCTTTTTATTGGATGAAGTAGACAAGATGGCGATGGATTTTAGGGGCGATCCAGCTGCAGCGCTTTTGGAAGTCTTAGATCCTGAGCAAAATGTGGCTTTTAGTGACCATTATTTGGAAGTGGATTATGATCTTTCAAAGATTTTATTTATTGCTACAGCCAATTCTCTTCATAATATTCCACGTCCTTTATTAGATCGGATGGAAGTGATTTCCATTGCGGGGTATACGGATGAAGAAAAGCTTCATATTGCTAAAAACTTTTTGGTTTCAAAACAAAAAGAGCTCAATGGCTTAAAAGACTATGATCTGCATTTTCAAGAACCTGCGCTATTAAGTGTTATTAATAGTTACACCAAAGAAGCAGGGGTTCGAAATTTAGAGCGAGAGATCGCAACTATTTTAAGAAAAACAGCTAAAAAGATTGTTGAAGGTTCCAAAAAGAAAAAAGAAAAAATAACAATTACTCAAAAAATTGTGACTGACTATTTAGGGCCCGAACGCTATCTTCCTCATCAAACCGAAGCAAAACCAGAAGTGGGATTGGTCAATGGCTTAGCATGGACAGAAATGGGGGGAGAGCTTTTGGCTGTGGAATGTACGATTATGCCAGGCAAAGGGGCACTGATCATTACCGGACAACTAGGAGAAGTCATGCAAGAGTCTGCCCGCGCAGCTTTAAGCTATGTGCGTTCCAGGGGAGAGTCTTTGGGGTTATCTGTAGATTTTTATCAAAGACTAGATTTCCATTTACATGTGCCTGAAGGAGCGATTCCTAAAGATGGACCTTCGGCTGGGATTACCATGGCTACAGCTTTGGTTTCAGCTTTGCTCAGAGTGCCCGTGCGAAAAGATATCGCTATGACCGGAGAAATTACATTGAGAGGGCGTGTTCTTCCCATCGGGGGGCTCAAAGAGAAGCTTTTGGCAGCCTATCGCGCAGGGATGAAAACAGCTTTGGTGCCCAAAGAAAATGAAAAAGATTTAAAAGAGGTTCCAAAGAATGTTTTAGATACCGTTAAGATTATTGTGGTTGATCACATGGATACGGTGTTGAAAAAAGCACTCCTCGTTAAAAATCCAGAAGAATTACTCATGGTCCCTTCTGAAAAAGGGAAGAAGAACTTCAAGTCTTCTTTTTATTTTGGAAAAAAACCTACCTATATGAAACGCTTGCCCATTGTTGGCACTGCGTGATTTGAGTTATCTACTTTTACAACTTTTTGTTTGAAATTCTTATATTCTTCATCTGTCAGAGCAATATAGCTTGCAATAATGACGTGATCTCCAGGCTGGGCGAGACGAGCGGCAGCCCCATTGACACATAAAGTGCCACTATTAGGTGGGGCAGAAATTGCATAGGTTGCAAAACGCTCTCCGTTGGAAATATTGTACACTTCTACGCGTTCAAAAGGGACAATATCGGCCATTTCCATGAGGCTACTATCAATTGAAACCGACCCTTCATAATTTAAATTAGCGTCGGTAACCTTGATTCTATGTATTTTAGATTTTAAAATTTGCCGCTGCATTTTATTTTGATATAGCACTTCCTAAACTTCTTGACAAGATGAGGCATCCTCATGCACTTTGAGCTTCAGGGTAAAAAAACTATGAATAAAACGGGACTTATTGAACAATTGGTTCAAGAAACCGGAGTACAAAAAAAAGAAGCTGAAAAATTATTAAATAGTTTGGGCGCAATTATTACGCGTAGTTTAAAAAAAGGAGATAAAGTAGTTTTAACAGGATTTGGAACTTTTTTAGTAAGCCAAAGAGCTTTACGAAAAGGAAGAAATCCTCATACAGGAGAAGCCCTGATGATTCAGCCTTCGAGAATTCCATGGTTTCGTCCTGGCAAAGAATTTAAAAGACTTTTGATGCAGAATATGAAATAGGAGGATAGCTCAGTTGGTAGAGCATCGCCCTTACAAGGCGAGGGTCGCAGGTTCGAGCCCTGTTCCTCCTACCATTAAAAGAGGGACCGTAGTTCAGCTGGTTAGAACGCCTGCCTGTCACGCAGGAGGTCGCGAGTTCGAGTCTCGTCGGTCCCGCCAAACCAGCCTCTTCTCGAACTCGAGGTTAGAATGGGTGTGGTTTGGAGTAATTGATTTTCAAGCGCCTCTGGTTCAGATTGTGAGCCAGGGGTATCATTGAACGTATATTTAATTTCTATTCCTGTCTTTGTTACCCTTATCCAGTGAAAAAAATCCTGATAAAGATCCCTTTTCTCTTTAGGAGAAGCTTTGAGAAATTGGGATGAAAAGCTTCGACAAAGAATTTTTATTTTTTCTTTGTGTACTATTTGTTCCTCTATATCTCTCTTCTTTGCTTCTGTCTCAGTGAGCAGTG
>JACPSU010000047.1 GCA_016193105.1 Deltaproteobacteria bacterium
ACTTTATCTGCCCCTTTGTCTAGAATATCTACCGTGGCGCTCAAGCTATTACAATCTGCACTGTTAAGTTCTGGAGAACTCATGCGGCTACTGACTGTTGGATCTTGTTTGTATTCAGTTAGGATAGGTGATTGACATACGAGAGTAATAGCTTCTCCCACAGTGCTGGGAGCACCTCCTATATTAAAAGAAGAGGAAGGTTGATTTTGAGCTGGTGGAAGAGGGGTGGTAGAGAGTGTTGTTCCTTGACTTACAGTGGAAGAAGATCTTCCGCTTGATGGAGCAAGGGTTTGATCTTCATTGGCCGCCGGTGGGGCACACTGTACAAACAAAAAACTAATGATGAGAAATAAATAGGGCTGATATTTCATGCTTCTACCTACGTTCAACTGTTACCTCTTATTATGTCTTTAATTATACTTGGGACTTTGCTTTTGTCCACTTCCTAAACAGCCTGTTTAAAAGATCTGCATGTTTCTATAGAGGTTAATTTTGTAAGTAATTGATTTTATTATTGTTATTTATATTTACTTTATGGCACTTATTTTGCATTTTGTGGAGTCCAGTGTCATCCCCGCGAAAGCGGGGATCTATTGTAATATCTAGGAGGAGGGGGGGGGACAATGACCAAAAAAATATTGAGTTTATTTATCATCATGACCGCCATGGGGTTAGTGGCCTGCCAGCGCCAGGGATCTACCAATGGAACTTTCCATGTAGGCGGATATGCTCCAGTGGTGCCTAGCCAATTTAATTTTAGAGTAGATGCTGTTACAAATAAGGGATACGCAGAGCTCATTATTTATCAAAAAGATTCAAATACAATCGATAAAAAATATACCTTTAATTTTTCAACGGATCACATTGCGAGTCAGACCAAAGGGAATGATGAGATTCACAAAATAAGTGCTCGTTCTAATGAAGATCCATCTATTTTAGCGCATATAATAGTAACAGAGGCTCCTATTTATAAAGATGCCGGAGCTAGTATTGAGACCTGGCTTCAAACTGCAAGTGAGGTTTCTTTGGTACAGTCAGATCCGAATCTAGTGACTGAACCCGATATCTCTGTGGGCATGCCATTGGTAGTCAATTCCGAACATGCGGGGGATAAGATGCTCGGTAAACATGAGGGAAAATCTGCAGCTTTCGAATCTTCAGAACCTAAGAAGAGTCCTTCTGAACGGAGCTTGGAGGATGAGCGATATCAAAGACGATTTGACCCTAGACGTCCTTTAAAGTAAAAAGTGAGGGCATGTTTGAAGCCCTCTCTCAAAAATTCGAATCCTTTTTTAAAGCCATTAAAGGCCAAGGAAAGTTTTCAGAGAAAAATCTAGAAGAGATCTCTCAAAAATTAAAACTTACGCTTCTTGAGGCAGACGTTCATTTTAAAGTCGCCAAAGCGTTTGTTGAAAATGTCACCCAGAGCGCCCTCGGCAAAAAAGTGCACGAAAGTTTAACACCGGCTCAACACTATATCCAAATTGTTCATGAAGAGCTCACGCGCATTTTAGGCTCTGAAACATCCGACATCAATCTTCATGTGAAACCTCCGCTTGTGATTTTAGTCGTCGGGCTTCAAGGCTCTGGAAAGACAACCACGTGTGGAAAGTTGGCCAAGTTTTTGCGCGAGGAGAAAAAACGATCTCCTTATTTGGTTTCTTTAGATGTCTATCGTCCAGCTGCCATCGACCAACTCAAACTTTTAGCAGAGCAATTAAACTCTCCTTTTTATTCTTCCTCCTCTGATCAAAAACCTTTGACCATTGCCCAAGAAGCATTGGCTCAGGCCCAAAAAATTGGATATGACACCGTGATTTTAGATACAGCCGGCCGTCTTCAGATTGACGAGATTTTAATGAATGAGCTTAAAGAAATAAAGTTCGCCATTGAACCCCATGAGATTTTATTGGTCGCAGATATTATGACAGGCCAAGAAGCTCTTCGCATTGCGCAACGTTTTAATGAGCTTTTAGAACTCTCAGGGATGATTTTGACCAAAACAGAGGGGGATGCCAGAGGCGGGGCAGCGCTTTCCATGAAGCATGTGACAGGAAAGCCCATTAAGTTTATGGGGACTGGAGAAAAGTTAGAAGATTTTAAACCCTTTCATCCTGATCGAATGAGTCGGTCGATTTTGCAGATGGGAGATGTCTTAACGCTGGTTGAAAAAGCTCAAAAAGTATTTGAGGGGCAAGAAGAGCAAGCTCTTCAACGAAAGCTTTTCCGAAATGACTTTACACTGAAGGATTTTAAGGATCAGATAGCCCAGATTCAAAAACTAGGCTCTTTGACCGAAGTGTTGGGGATGATCCCAGGGGGAGGAAAGCTCTTAAAGTCCGTTCCAGCAGGGCTAGACCCCCAAAAAGAGGTCAAAAAGGTCACAGCGATCATTGATTCTATGACGACTCAGGAGCGGCAAATCCCGGAAATCTTGAATGGACGAAGGCGCCTTCGGATTGCCAAAGGAAGTGGCACCCAGGTGTCCGATGTCAACCGGCTTTTAAAACAGTTTTTAGAAGCAAAAAAAATGATGAAAAAAATATCAAGATTTGGTATGAGAAATCCTTTAGGACACTTTTAGGAAGGAGTAAGAATGGTTGCGATACGATTAGCAAGATACGGTACACACAAAAAAGCATTTTATCGGATCATGGTGGCAGATAAAAAATTTGCCAGAAATGGTCGTTCGATTGAAAATGTGGGGACCTATAATCCTTACGATGTTGATAACAAAATTCTTCTCAAAGAAGAGCGTTTGAGATATTGGTTAGAGAAAGGGGCGCAGCCCTCCCTAACCGTAAAGAATTTATTGAAAAAATCGAAGTTCAAGTGGAGGTAAAAAATGAAAGAACTCATTGAGATGATTGCGAAGGCACTTGTAGATCTGCCTGACCAAGTTCAAGTTGAGGAAGTTGTTGGAGAACAAACCACGGTGGTGGAACTCAAAGTAGCCAAAGAAGATTTGGGAAAAGTGATTGGCAAACAAGGCCGCACCGCTACTGCTATGAGAACTATTCTCAACGCTGCAGCAACAAAACTTAGAAAACGTTGCGTCTTAGAAATTATTGAGTAAATGCGATTTGATGTAGTGACGATTTTCCCCTCCATGTTTGATCGCGTGTTCGATCAAGGTGTGGTGGGAAAAGCTCGTCAAGCAAAACTTGGGTCATCGACCCTTCTTAATTTTCAAATTCATAATTTAAGAGACTATACCGAAACCAAACATCAAATTGTTGATGATGCTCCTTTTGGTGGAGGGGGAGGGCTTATTTTTAAAATGGAGCCTTTGGTGAAAGCCCTTCGTGCGATTCGAGATCCAAATGTGAAAAGCCGAAGTATTTTGATGTCCCCCAGAGGACGTGTTTTAACACATGAGATTGCTCAAGAGCTTTGTACTTCCTATGAGCAGATTATTCTTTTTTGTGGGCGCTATGAGGGGGTTGACGAGCGTTTTAAGGAATATATCGATGAAGAGCTTTCAATCGGAGATTTTATTTTAAGTGGAGGAGAAATAGCAGCTATGGCGGTATGTGATGCAGTTTCACGGTTTGTTCCAGGAGTGGTGGGGCAAGAAGAAGCCCCTTATCAGGATAGTTTTTCAGATGGGCTTTTGGAGCATCCCACCTATACCCGGCCTGCGACTTTTGAGGGCAAAGCTGTACCTGAGGTCCTATTATCAGGGAACCATGCCCAAATTCAAGCCTGGAGACAAGCTCAGAAGCTAAATACCACTTTACAAAGGAGGCCTGATTTGCTAAAAAAAATCAGGAAACAAGATTATGAATCACCTTGAAGCCTTTGAAAAAAAGAATCTTAAAAACAAATTTCCTTCTTTTAAGGTAGGAGATACTCTCCGAGTTCATACCAAGATTAAAGAAGGGGATAAGGAACGGATCCAAATTTATGAAGGGGTCGTGACACGTTATACCAAGGGGGATATTCGTACAGCCATTACGGTTCGAAAAATTTCTTTTGGTGTGGGTGTTGAAAGAGTGTTCCCACTTCATGCACCCATTGTTGATAAGATTGAAAAAGTATCTGAAGGAAAAGTGCGAAGAGGTCGTCTCTATTATTTGAGAGCTCGCAGGGGCAAAGCGGCTCGAATTGAAAGTCAGTGGACAGAAGAAGTGGTAGAGACTTTAGGCACAGTGGCCACAGGCCCTGTGATTTCTTCTACAGAAGAAGGTCCTGAGAAAAAGACTTCCGCAGCTTTAGATGCAGCAGACTATCAGAAGCATTAAGGTTAGTAAGAGTGAGGTTGTCATCCCGAGCGAAGCGAGGGATCTCAACGCGAAGAATCTCAGATAAAAAGGTATCGTGTGAAAAAAGGGCCCTCCCAACATTTCGAACTCCAAGTCTTAGCTCAAGGGTATAAAATAATTGCAGGCGTCGATGAAGTCGGACGAGGCTGTCTGGCAGGTCCGGTGATTGCGGCGGCTGTGATTTTGCCCCTAGATCATGGGATTTGTGGTCTGGATGACTCCAAGCGTTTAACCCCTAAAAAAAGAGAATTGTTATATACGGAAATCTATAAAGGGGCGATCGCCATTGGGATTGGATCTGTAGAGCCTCAAATCATTGATGAAATTAATATTTTGCAAGCTTCGATGGTGGCGATGAAAAAAGCCATTGATGGCTTAAAGCCGCAGCCTGATTTTTTACTGGTTGATGGAAATTTAAAAAGTATTACACAAATTCCTCAAAAATCTATTGTAGGTGGAGATGGATTGTCTGAGTCCATTGCCGCAGCTTCGATTGTGGCCAAAGTATTTCGAGATAATTTGATGAAAAATTTTAATGATCAATTTCCGCAATATCGCTTAGATGCGAATAAAGGCTATCCGACGCCGGATCATCTAGAGGCGCTTAAGATCTATGGCGTTTCTAAAATCCACAGAAAAACTTTCCACGGCGTAAAATAACGTCATCCCCGCGAAAGCGGGGATTGGCACAGACCTTGCATCTTTCCAGTCTTGTGAATTTTTCTATCAGAAATAAAAAGTTGGGTGCATGGGGGGAGAGACAGGCTTGCCACTATCTCAAACAACAAGGCTACAAAATTCTTCATACGAACTGGTATTGCAGGTGGGGAGAGTTAGATATTGTAGCCATGAAAGAAGGGCGACTGTTTTTCTTTGAAGTCAAAACCAGAGAAGAGCGAGTCTTAGAATCGATGACCGATTATAAATTTAAAAACATTTTACGATCAGCACAGCTCTATTTAAAGCAGTATGGGTATTCTTTCTCAAATTTTCAGGTAGATTTTTTGGGAATCGAAACAAAACATACACCACCCAAACTCATTCGTATTGAAAATATTTTAGAGGCAAGAATTTAGCTTAAGCTCGGCCAACCCGTTTTGTGGCAATCCAGCGCTTGTTGGGAGTAAAGCGATAACTTTTTAAAGCCTCATGTTCATCATTAAAAATAAAGAATGGATTTCGTCCTTCAAAAGCTTTAAAGAGTCTTTGGTATTCGGTGCTGAGCCCATAAAATCGTGGTTTGTCGGTGTCTTTATTAAACTCTTTGAGCATCTTAATAAAGGGCTTAATCCCAGAGCTCCCCACGAATTCTAACTTTTCAAAATTAAAGACTACTTTTCTATTTTTTTTATGCTCATAAAGTTCCTGAAGAGTTTCTTTGAGTTTTGTGGTATGAGAAAAACTTAAGTGACCTTCAAAAGAAACGATGGTAATACCTCGTTTGTTTGTGACGATTGCTTTCATGAACACCCCCTTAAATTAGGTTTAGTATAACATATGGACAATAAAATTGGAACGCTCTATGTCATTGGACTTCCCATTGGAAACGTCAAAGATTTGACGCTGCGATCGAGAGAAATTCTAGAAAAAATAAAACTTTTTGCATGTGAAGATACGCGGGAATTTAGGCGACTTTTAAAAGAACTTTCCATTCCTCAAGATCAAGAGCTCATTTCTTTTTTTGAACATACAGAAAGAATCAAAACTCCCGAGCTTATTCAAAGATTAAATCAGGGAGAGGATCTTGGCCTTGTGGTTTCTCGTGGCATGCCTCTTATTTCTGACCCAGGCTATGTCTTGGTGCGTGAAGCTTTGAGAGAAAATATTCCCCTTCAAGTGATTCCAGGAGTCAATGCCGTGACCACTGCTTTAGCGATTTCAGGACTGCCCTGTGATAAATTTCTCTTTTTAGGATTTCCACCCAGGAAGCCTGGGAAACAACTTCATTTTTTTGAGCCCTATGAGTAATTCGAGGAAATTATACGCAGGTGTTGGCAAAATTAGAGAATAAAGAAGTTCTAGGTGAGCTGACAATCCTACTTTCCCAGAAGATATAAATTACAAAGCGATAAAAGGCCATAAGAAGTATCAGTTGAAGAAATAAAGCGCAGCCGAAGGCGAGCCATTCTGAAACTGATACTTCTTATGGCCCCTTAAGGCGTTGTCCTATATAGCATTCTAGGAAAGGGGATCGTTTCTCTCACATGCTGAAGGCCACAAATCCACGCTAAACAACGCTCGATCCCCATCCCAAATCCTGCATGAGGGACAGAGCCATACCGTCTTAAATCTAAAAACCATTCAAAATCTTTGGGATCAAGTTTATGCTCAGAAAGCTTTGTAAGTAAGGTTTCAATTCTTTCTTCTCGCTGTCCCCCTCCAATAATTTCTCCATATCCTTCTGGGGCTAAGACATCCATTGAGAGAGAATGTTTTTTGCTTTGTGGATCTTCTTTCATATAGAA
>JACPSU010000048.1 GCA_016193105.1 Deltaproteobacteria bacterium
AAAACAACTGCGGCTCTCGGCATGGCGATACGTGCCTGTGGTTATGACTGGAAAGTTGTCATCCTTCAGTTCATTAAAGGCAGCTGGACGTACGGAGAAGAAAGAGGAGTAAAACTTCTCTCACCGAATGTAGAATTGAGAAAATTAGGAAAAGGATTTTACAAAATCATGAACGACAAACTTCCAGAAGCAGAACACAAAAAAGCAGTTGAAGAAGCTCTGGAAATTTCTAAAGAGTGCGTTTGCTCTGGAAAATACGATCTGGTGATCTTAGATGAAATTAATGTTGCTGTCAGTGTGGGGCTTTTAAAACCAGAAGATGTTTTAGATCTCATCCAACACAAAGCAGAAAAAACTCACCTGGTACTCACCGGCCGAGATGCGCACGCCCCAGTCATTGAAGCGGCAGATCTGTGTACAGAGATGAAAGAAATTAAACATCCCTTTCAAAAAGGGTTTCTCGCCCAAAAAGGAATCGATTACTAATAGAGAGGCTGAGCTTGTTCTGGAGCGATAGGAGGAGCCATCTGAGAAGGTGTGCGGGAAATCTGATCTAGAGCCTCTGACATCTTTTCTTGATTTTGCTTCACATTCTGAGAAAGCTTTTCAACCATTTCGCGAATGTCGGAGAGCTCTCGTTTAATGGAAGTGAACTCTTGCTCTTGTTTTTGACTTGTGGCTGGACTGACAGCTCCGGGAACAAAAATCGGGCCTGGAGCACTGCTGACCATCCGTCCCTGAGCACGACAGTTATTTAAGAGCTGCTCCCTGGCCTTGGCCGAAAGCATATCCCAGTTTTTTTCCTTATTCATACACTGAGAAAATTTTGAAAAAGCTTCTGGTTCCATAAATTCTAAGTAGCCCAAAAGCCTTGCTGTCTGAACTGCTTTAGTAAACTGAGCTTTGCTTGCAGCTTCTCTCAAAAAGATCCGCTGAATGTCTTCTTGATAGCTATTCAACGATGCCGCCATCCCCATAGCAGAAAATAGGATTAAAAATAATGGAAACACTGCCCTAAGAACTAATTTTTTCATTTTACGATACCTCGTTTTAGGTTTGTGGGGAAAGTAAGGACAGTATACCGCTACTTGGGCGAACAGTCAATGAACGAGCAAAGCTTTAGCGGCGGATGGTTCGTCTAAACTCGCCAAAAATAGTTTCAGAAACTTTGGGAACGGTCAGCCTTTGCCCTGTTAGCCCTTGTAATTTTCTTAAGAGCCCTTCTTTGAGCATGGCATCTGCCAGTTCTCTAGAAACAACATAGCCAGCTGTCTCACGAAATCCATCTTCACATCTAAACCGGGCCCCCTTCTCTCTTTGACTTTCCACCCAAGCCACATATTCACGGGCCATCGTATCACTGAGTCTTCGAAGCTCTGTATCTGAAAATACGGGAGGTTTTTCACCTGAACGTACTCTTCCCATTTCCTCTAACTTTGCAAGTGTCTCACCTAAAGGACCTTTAGAAATAGAGGTTGTCTGTCCACTAATGCCTATCTTTCTAAAAAAGGCATCTGGGGTAGGATCACTTCCTCTAAATTCCCGGATAGATTCCATTTCTGGACGATCTCCGCCATGTTCTTGGACAGCTCTGCGATAACGCATCCCTGTTTCTGCATTAAAAATTCCTTCTCTTTCAAAACCTTCCCACATAAATTGAGCAAAGACTTCTGAATAAAGATATCCGTAATAGCCCCCATCATATCCTACCAGATGTCCAAAGGAGGCCAAAAACTGTTCTCCTCCGGGAGGCAAAGCAATACCTGTCAATTCTTTTGCTAAGCGAGTGGCTAAAGCCAAAATATCTTTGGGAGCTTGCGTATGAAGAATATAGTCTAAGGTTGCATAAAAAAGCTGGCGAGAATAAAGGACACCTGTATTAAATTGCGCAGAAGCTAAAAGGCCTCGTCTTAAATTTTCAGGTAATTTTTTAGTCTCATCCTTATAATGCCCCGATAACACATCTAAGACTTCAGGTCTCCACACCCAGTTTTCAAGCATTTGAGAAGGAGCTTCTACAAAATCTCGCGCTAGATTATTTCCAGAGTAAGAGGCATAACGAGCCTTTGTAAGAAGATCATTTAAAATATGTCCGGCTTCATGGAAAAAAGTCTCTACTTCACCATGGCTTAAAATTGAAGGACGATCTGCAGAAGGACGATTAAAGTTAGCGACAATACCTGCCAGAGGACGCTGATAGGTGCCATCTGCTGTCGCAATCCCTGCTTGAACTAATCCAAAAGCTGCAAAATGATCATATTTCCCCTCTCTAGGAAATAAATCCATAAAAAACCACCCTAAGTGATTTCCTGATTTCGTATCTAAAACATCAAACAGTCGAACCCCTTCAGACCAAACGTCTGGTTTTTCAACTTCTTGAAAAATAACTCCAAAAAGGTTGGAGTAAATTTTTAAGGTCCCTTCTACAACTCTGCTAGCAGGAAAATATTCACGTACTTCTTCTGGATCAAAAGAAAAAAGTCTTTTTTTCAGTTGGTTTGCATAATAATCTTTTTCCCACATTTCAATTGAAGATGCCGTTTGATCGCCTGTCATCTCCCGCTTTAAAGCCACCAAGGCCCCTAAATCTTCCTGGGCTTTTTGAGCTAGCTTTCCTCTCAAAGACTCGAGAAATACTCTGACCGTTTCGGCATTCTGGGCCATTCGGCCATCGGTTCGATAATCCATCCATGTAGAATATCCCAAAAGATGGGCAAGTTCTGTTCGGATTTCTATAGCTCGTTCTAAGATATGAATATTTCTAGGTGCTTCACGACTCACCCAGGCCATATACATTCGCTTTCGAGTTTCTGAACGAGTCGCATTTTCCATCATAGGAACATAATAATCCGGTTTTACAGGGACAACATATCGTCCCCCTTCTGCTTGTTTTAAATCTTTCCGAAGCCACTCCGGTACCCCTTCTAATTCTTCTGCGGCAAATAACACCTTATCTTTATTTTCATTTAAGTTCTGACGAAATTCTGTCTCTAATCCTGCCAGCTCATTTTTAAGAGCCCTAAAACGTTCAAATTTATCTCCTTCAAGCCACACCCCACTTTGCCTAAAATCTTTGGACATAATCTCAATTAATCTTCTGTCAGAAGCATCTAAACTTGAAAAATCATTTTTCATATTTTTTCGAAACGCTTCAAAGGCTTGATACAAATCTTTTCTCAATGTCATTTCAATCATGAATTCTTTCGCCTTTTTTTCGTAAAGTGTCGCTTCTTGTCTTAAAAGAAGATTTTCGGAAACATCTTTCATAAATATAATGGGTTCAATCGTTCGAAGCAGCCGTGCATATGCAAGTTCCATCGCTTCTACTGTATTTTTAAAATTTCGGATTTCATTGGGAAGTTGGGCAATTTCATCTAGTGCAGCTCTGGCCTCAGCAAAAGATTTTTCAATGAGCTTAGAGATTTCACCTTTTTTGATCAGGTTTCCAGCTTGATCAAACTCCCCTTCGCGATAATCGTAACGAACAGGTCTAAAAGATGTATTTTGTGCCCAGACAAACGTGGTTAGAAAGGTGCCTAGAATTAGGACTAAACTAAACTTCTTCTTCATATTCATAGTTTGCATATCTTGGCCTCCTCAAACATGAATTCAGGGGATCCTTATATAATGGAATTTAAAAACAGTCTAGAAGGAATTTAACCACGGCCTTCTTGTGCTTTGGGGAGGCGGATGTAGGTGGGAACCAGGTGTTCCGGATCTTGGAAAATCCCTTTTTGGGCCAATTTCAAAGCCAATTGCCCCACATAAGAAGCTCGGGGGAGCGATAAAGAAGGGGGCGCCCATTCAAAAGTCTCTTTTTCTTGTTCAAAAACACTTCGGCGTTGATAAGCGATGTCTCCTACAAGTAAAATAGGTTTTTCAACATTCATTTTTAGAGCACTCTCCTTTAATGCCTCAATCAGTTTTTGATGAGAAAGCAAAGAAGGCTCAATACAAAAAATTCGCTCTCCTTGAGAAAAAAGAGTGGCCGATACATAAAATTCCTCTCGCCCTGCATCTAAGAGTGCACAGACAATCCCTGGATAAAACATGCCATTTAAACTTAAGGCTTCTAATGTTGAAATCCCGATCACAGGTTTTTTGTGCGCAAGAGCAAAGGCTTTGACGGTACTTAAACTAATCCGAAGTCCGGTAAAAGAACCCGGGCCCGTGGCTACCGCAAAACAATCAATATCAGAAAGCTCTATGGCCAGCTGTCCAAGCAACTCATCCACAAAAGGCAAAAGACGCTCGCTGTGTGTTCTTTCTGAATAGAAAATCTTTTCTCCGTAAATACGATTTTCATCTAGAAGAGCAAGAGAACCAAAGGAGGTAGATGTTTCAAATGCTAATATTTTCATAACTGAGGCCTTACTGCTTTATGCTATTCCGGAAATTTTCTTTAGGAAGGAGAGAATCCCAGCCCAATATCGGCTAATGTCATTATAAAAAACAAGGATTAAAAGACCTAAAATGACCGCCAATCCGGCACGATTGGCCAATTCCAAAACTTTATTGCCCAAAGGACGCCCACGAATGAGCTCACACACAAAAAAGAACAAGTGCCCTCCATCTAAAACAGGAATGGGCAATAAGTTTAAAACCGCTAAATTAATACTGATCATGGCTAAGAGAGCTAAGAAAGGAGCAATCCCTTGTTTTAAATGATCCCCAGCAATTTTTCCAATGAGGATCGGCCCCCCCATGGCTTTCAAAGGAACTTTTCCTTGAAGCATTTTTCCTACGCTTTTAAAAATCATCCAGGCCAATCCAAAACTTTTTCCCGTAGCAGAATAAAGCGCCTTTGCGGGATTCAACTCTTGATACTTCTCTAATTTTAAAGGGACATATGTTTTTTCGGTATCCAGCATCATCCCCACTTGGTAGGTTTCTTGTTCGCCCCCACAGGGATGTGGAGCTATCGTTTTTGTAGGAAACACTTGAACTTTATTCAGGGCCCCGCCTCTGTCATAGGTCAGATAAAAAGAACCAGGATTTTTCCCATAAGTCTGGATCATTTCTCTAAACTCATCCCAATGGCCAATCGGCTTATCATTAATCGCTACAAGACGATCTCCCACTTTAAGCCCAGCTCGATGTCCTGCTGTCTCTTCTTTAAAATCTTGTTTGATAAAAAATTCATGTGAATGGAGGCCTAAAAATCTTTCCTTTTGAGGTGGGGTCAATAAAAAATATTCTGGAGAAAGCTGCATATCGATTGAAACTTCTTCTTTCCCTCGCTGTACTTTAAAGTGAAGAGCATCTTGGGCAATGTTTAGTAAATAGCCATGAAGCTCAGACCATGTTTCAACAGGCACCCCATTTAAAGAAAGAATCTGATCTCCATTTTGAAAACCTTTTTGAGCTCCCCACGATTTGGGATCTGTCATCCCAACAGCAGTATTGGCTGTTAAGACAGAAACTCCCTTTAAAACGCCCTTGTCTTCTTTCTCACAGTACATATTCCAATCTTTTTCTGTCTGAGGCACAAAAGAAGCAGTTGTAAATGTTTCTTCTTTTCTCTGAACAATGATAGAAACGGGTTTATTTTGGCGATGGGCCTTGGCTACTTCAGC
>JACPSU010000029.1 GCA_016193105.1 Deltaproteobacteria bacterium
TTTTCGTGTGTATTCCGGAATTTTAAGTTCTGGATCTTATGTGTATAACTCTGTGAAAGACAAACGAGAACGTATTGGTCGACTTGTGAAGATGCATGCCAATAAAAGAGAAGAAATTAAAGAAATTCATGCTGGAGATATCGCCGCCGCCGTGGGACTTAAGTACACGATGACAGGAGATACGCTCTGTGATGAAGAAAAGCCCGTCATTTTAGAATCCATGAATTTCCCAGAGCCTGTCATCTCAGTAGCTATTGAACCTAAGACAAAAGCGGATCAAGAAAAATTAGGATTCTCTTTACAAAAATTGGCCATTGAAGACCCGTCTTTTAGAATACATACCGATACAGAAACAGGACAAACCATTATTTCTGGAATGGGGGAACTCCATCTTGAAATTATTGTGGATCGGATGACGCGAGAATTTAAAGTTGAAGCCAATGTTGGCAAACCCCAAGTGGCCTATCATGAAACTATTCAGTCCACTGCTAAGGCTGAAGGAAAATTTATTCGTCAATCGGGTGGTCGTGGACAATATGGCCATGTGTGGTTGGAAGTGACTCCTCTCGAACGAGGGAAGGGGTATGCCTTTATTGATAAAATTAAAGGGGGTACTATCCCTAAAGAATATATTCCTGCCGTTAATAAAGGGGTTCACGAAGCCATGGAAAATGGGGTCTTGGCAGGTTATCCATTAGTTGATATACAAGTTACTTTATATGATGGGTCCTTTCATGAAGTAGATTCATCAGAAATTGCATTTAAAATTGCAGGCTCTATTGGATTTAAAGCGGCAGTACAGAAAGCAAGTCCTGTTTTGTTAGAGCCGATTATGTCAATGGAAGTTGTAACCCCTCAAGAATTTATGGGAGATGTGATTGGAGATATTAGCTCGAGACGTGGAGCCGTTCAAAATATGGAAGCCAGAGGAAAGGTACAAGTAATTCGATCACAAGTTCCATTGGCAACTATGTTTGGATATGCTACAGATCTAAGATCTCGAACGGAAGGACGCGCAACTTATACTATGGAACCTTCGCATTATGCGCCGGTTCCAGGAAATATTGCAGAAGAAATTATTTCAAAACAGAAAGTATAAATTTAGGAGGATAGAAAATGAGTAAAGCGAAATTTGAGAGGAAGAAGCCACATATTAATATAGGGACGATTGGACACGTAGATCACGGCAAGACGACGTTAACGGCAGCGATTACGAAGGTATTAAGTGGGAAGGGGTTAGCGGAGTTTTTGGCCTTTGATAAGATTGACAAAGCCCCTGAGGAAAAAGAGAGAGGGATTACAATTGCAGTTAGTCACGTAGAATACGAGACAGATAAGAGACACTATGCACACGTAGATTGTCCTGGGCATGCTGATTATGTAAAGAACATGATTACGGGAGCAGCGCAGATGGATGGAGCGATTCTTGTTGTTTCAGCAGCCGATGGTCCAATGCCCCAAACAAGAGAGCATATTCTTTTGGCCCGACAAGTGGGGGTGCCAAAGATCATCGTATTTTTAAATAAAGTAGATATGGTGGATGACAAAGAGCTTTTGGATTTAGTGGAAGTGGAAGTGAGAGATCTTTTAAACAAGTATGAGTTTGATGGGGACAATGCAGTGATTGTGAGAGGTTCAGCACTTAAAGCACTAGAGGGAGATGCAGGGGAACTTGGAGCCCAATCGATTCAAAAGCTGATGGATGGAGTAGATAGTCAGATTCCAGAGCCCAAGAGAGATATGGATAAGCCCTTTTTGATGAGCGTGGAAGATGTGTTTTCGATATCTGGACGAGGGACAGTGGCTACAGGAAGAGTAGAGAGAGGGGTTGTGAAGCCTGGGGAAGAGATAGAGATTGTAGGGATTAAGCCCACGGTAAAGACAGTTGTTACCCAAATAGAGATGTTTAGGAAACTTTTGGATGAGGGGAGGGCTGGGGATAATTTAGGAGCTCTTTTAAGAGGGATAGATAAAGATGGAGTTGAGAGGGGACAAGTGTTAGCTAAGCCAGGGACAATTACGCCTCATAAGAAGTTTAAGGCAGAGATCTATGTACTTACGAAAGAAGAGGGTGGAAGACACACGCCGTTTTTCAATGGATATAGGCCTCAGTTTTATTTTAGGACGACGGATGTGACGGGGAATGTGACGCTTGCGCAAGGAACTGAGATGGTGATGCCTGGAGATCGAGTGACGGTAGATGCGGAGCTTATAACGCCGATTGCGATGGAAAAGGAGCTTCGGTTTGCGATTCGAGAAGGTGGAAAAACAGTCGGAGCGGGTGTGGTCACCCAAATCGTAGAATAGGATTAAAAAATGGAACGCTTGATTATTTTACTTTCGTGCGAAAAATGTAAACGTAAAAATTATTCAACAACCAAAACCAAGCAAGCTGGAGTTGAAAAGCTTCACTTAAAAAAGTATTGCCCTGCTTGTAGAGCACACACTGTCCATAAAGAGACAAAGGCATAAATGAATTTTAGGCCAGTAGCTCTAACGGTAGAGCAGCGGATTCCAAATCCGCCTGTTGGGGGTTCAAGTCCCTCCTGGCCTGCTCAATTTGATTGAGGGAGATGTATGACGGAGTATAAAAAAATAGTTTTTAGTTGCTTTCTAATTTCAGCCGTGCTAGGTTTTCTGGTTTTTAGCAAGCTACTAACGGTAGCTGTGACGTATTTTGATTTTTATGCCTATGGAGAATACGTTGAAGTTCTTGTGCGGTTGGCTCCGATTGTGGCTGCCATAGGGCTCTTTATAGGGCTGTATCAAAATGCGAAGGCCAACACGTATATGACTGAAGTCATTGCGGAGTTGAAAAAAGTAACATGGCCTGGATCGAAAGAAGTATATGCAGCAACTTTTGTGGTCATTATTGCTGTTTTGATTGCTTCGGCAATTTTGGGATTATTTGATTCATTGTGGTCCTTTTTAATTAGACACATCATTCAGTATGGTAGATGAACCTGTAAAAAAATTAAAAGATGACGCACCTCAGAGCGAAGGGTCGACGACCCAACCTGAAAAAGTGCTCAAGTGGTATGTGGTGCACACTTATTCAGGCTATGAGGAAAAAGCAAAGAAGGCTTTGTTGGATAGAATTAAAGCAAATAAAATGGAAGACTATTTTGGAGAAGTACTCCAAAGATTACAGGTTTTATTGGCAGTTCCACAAATCCTCCTGCTGTCCCAGATGAAGAGGTTCAGCGCTTGACCAGTCAGATTGATGAAGGAAAGCTGCGAGCGAAGCCTTCAGTAAAATTTTCTATGGGAGATAGTGTTCGTGTGATTGATGGGCCTTTTGCGAATTTTAATGGTGTGGTGGAAGAAGTAAAACCTGAAAAAGGAAAAGTCCGAGTTTTAGTGAGTATTTTTGGGCGGTCTACCCCAGTAGAACTAGATTTTTTACAAGTTGAGAAAAACTAAATGGCTCCAATTAAGAAAAAAATAACAGCACAAGTGAAACTGCAGATTCCAGCAGGAAAAGCCAATCCTGCTCCACCTGTCGGCCCTGCATTGGGGCAACAGGGAGTGAATATTATGGAGTTTTGCAAACAGTTTAATGCCAAAACTCAAAAAGAAGATCCAAGTATGAATATTCCTGTGATTATTACAGTCTATCAGGATCGTTCTTTCACATTTGTTACAAAGACCCCTCCAGCTGCTGATCTTTTGAAAAAAGCGGCGGGGATCATTAAAGGCTCTGGTCAGCCCAATAAGAATAAAGTGGGCAAGGTGACTCAAGATCAAGTGAAGAAAATTGCTGAAATGAAACTAAAGGATTTAAATTGCTCAAGTGTTGAGTCTGCTATTCGAACAATTTCAGGTTCAGCACGAAGTATGGGGATTGAGGTTATTTAAAGAAGGGTATGAGAAAAAGATCAAAAAAATATACTGAAAATAGAAAAAAAGCTGAGCCGCAAAAAAAATATGATTATAAAGAGGCGCTAAAGCTTTTGATAGAGATGGCACGTTCTAAATTTGATGAAACTGTAGATGTGGCTGCTCGAATGGGGGTAGATCCTAAACAGTCAGACCAACAAGTGCGTGGAGCTGTGGTTCTTCCTCATGGGATTGGCAAATCTGTGCGTGTTGTTGTTTTTGCAAAAGGTGAAAAAGAAAGAGAAGCTTCAGAGCAAGGGGCAGATTATGTGGGATCTAATGATTTAGTCGAGAAAATTCAGGGGGGATGGTTTGATTTTGATAAGGTGATTGCAACGCCAGATATGATGGGGGTTGTGAGTAAGCTTGGAAAGATTTTAGGTCCTAAGGGACTTATGCCCAATCCAAAACTTGGGACTGTGACTTTTGAAATAGCCAACGCTGTGAAAAATGAAAAAAAAGGAAAAGTGGAGTTTAGAATTGATAAAACCGCTAATCTTCATACGGTCATTGGAAAAATTTCTTTTGGATATGAAAAACTTAAAGAAAACTTTGAAGCATTGATGGAGGCTGTTATTAAACAGAAACCCTCTTCTTCAAAGGGGATCTATTTAAAAAGTTTGGCGCTTTCTACGACACATAGCCCAAGTCTTCGAATTGATGCAGCCCAGCTGTATAAAGGGAGTAGCGATGCCTAGAGCAGAAAAAGAAAAAGAAGTTCAAGATATTCAAGAAAAGTTTAAAAAAGCTCAAGCTGTATTTTTGTTTGAATATCATGGACTCAATGTTGCAGATATGACAGGTCTTCGAATGAAATTGCGAGAAGGGCAGGCAGAACTTAAAGTTTTAAAAAATACATTGGTTAAAAAAGCATTAGAAGGATCTCCTTTAAAAGAAGCCATGGCTTCAGATTTTAAAGGGCCTATTGCCTGTGCATTTAGTTATTCAGATGTGGTGAGTACAGCAAAAGTTTTGGTGGATTTTAAAAAGGAAGATCAGTCTCTTAATTTCAAGTCTGGAGTTTTAAAAGAACGAAAAATTCAAGTTCAAGAAATTAAAGCGCTAGCTAAACTTCCTTCAAGAGAGGTGCTCTTAGCACACCTTGTGGGAACGCTAGCTGCTCCAATCAGTTCTTTCGTTCGTGTTTTGGCCGCTGTGCCACGAAAGTTTCTCTATGCGCTAAAAGCCGTAGAAGAAAAAAAAGGGAAATCCTAGAAGGAGGAAGTCAATATGCCTAATGTGACAAAAGAAGATGTTGTTTCTTTTATCTCTAACATGAGTGTGCTTGAGCTCTCTGGTTTCGTGAAGGAACTAGAAGAAAAATTTGGTGTTTCAGCTCAAGCCCCTGTAGCCGTTGCCGCTGCGGGTGGAGCTCCTGCAGCAGCACAAGAAGAGAAAACGGAATTTACCGTTGTCTTAGCATCTGCAGGTGACAATAAGATCAATGTCATTAAAGAAGTAAGGGTGATTACATCTTTAGGGTTGAAGGAAGCTAAAGACCTCGTTGAGGGAGCTCCAAAGCCTGTAAAAGAAGGTGTAGATAAGAAAACAGCAGATGAAATTAAGAAGAAGTTAGAAGCTGCTGGCGCCAAAGTAGAAATTAAGTAAACATAAGATTAATACGAGTGGTTGCCTATCAAGAAAAAGGGATACTTTTAATCTCATGAAGACCGTCGCGCAGACCGAGCGGGCATGGTGAATTTAGAAAAGCTGTTCAAAAAGGCACAGATGCTAGGCGCCCGAGGAGTGGCGACTGAGGCGTACTTAAATAGTACGTCGAAGGAGACACGACGAGAGCAACGACGCAGATGGGACTTTTTCAACAGCCCTAACAGGAGGCATAAGTAATGTTATCTTTTACCGCGAGCAATCAACGTCATCGACGTTCTTTTGCCAAGATTAAAACGATTATTGATCTTCCAAACTTGATCGATGTTCAGAAGCAATCTTATGAGCAGTTTTTACAAACGGATAAAGAGGCTGCTGAACGCCAAGATGTAGGACTTCAAAGCGTTTTTAAATCAGTTTTCCCTATTCATGATGCTGATAAAACTTCTTCTTTGGAGTTTGTAAAATACACATTAGAAAAACCCAGATATGATGTTGATGAGTGTCGAGATCGTGGAATGACCTATGCTGCACCTCTGAAAATTACGGTTCGTTTGGTGGTGTGGGATGTGAATGAAGAGACGAATGCACGAAATATTCGCGATGTTAAAGAGCAAGAAATTTATCTAGGTGAGCTTCCCTTAATGACGGAAACGGGTTCCTTTATCGTGAATGGAACAGAGCGGGTGATCGTCAGTCAGCTTCATCGTTCTCCAGGTGTGTTTTTTGATCATGATGATGGAAAAACGCATTCGAGTGGAAAGCTGCTCTATTCTGCGCGTGTTATTCCCAATCGTGGATCCTGGCTTGATTTTGAATTTGATCATAAAGATATTTTATATGTCCGAATTGATCGAAGAAGAAAGTTACATGGGACTATTCTTTTAAGAGCCCTAGGGTATTCTACAGAAGAGCTCCTAAAATATTTTTACCAGACAGAAACGATTTATTTAGAAGAAAGTAAATATCATAAAAGTTTGGAATTAAATCTTATTGCGGGTTTAAGAGCAGATGCGGATATTAAACATCCCAAAACCGGAGAAGTGATTGTTCGTAAAAATAGAAAATTTACAAAAGATGCCATTGAGGCTCTTCGCAAGGCAAATATTAAAAAAGTACCCACACCTCCAGAAGAAGTATTAACCAAAATTTCTTCAACAGATGTGACAGATTCTAAGACCGGGGAGGTCATTTTAGAATGTAATGAACAGCTGACATTGGATAAAATTAAGTTACTTAAGAAGCATGGAATTGAAGAAGTAAAGGTTCTCTATATCGATGGATTAAACGTAGGACCTTATCTTAGAGAAACACTTGTTTTGGATAAAATATCCAGTACGGATGAGGCTATGTTAGAGATCTATAAAAAGATGCGTCCAGGAGAGCCTCCTACTCTTGAAACAGCAAAACATTATTTTGATAATCTTTTCTTTAATCCAGAACGATATGATTTATCTCGTGTGGGGCGACTCAAAATTAATCATAAGTTTGGGTTGAATGTTGCTTTGGATCTATCCGTTTTAACTAAGGAAGATATTTTAGCAACTGTTCGTCATTTGATTGAACTTAAAAATGGCAATGGTGTCGTGGATGATATTGACCATTTGGGGAATAGACGTGTTCGTCCTGTTGGAGAGCTTGTTGAAAATCAATTCCGAGTGGGATTGGTCAGAATGGAAAGAGCCATTCGAGAAAGAATGTCTTTGCATGAAGTAGAGACTTTGATGCCTCATGATCTTATTAATACAAAACCTGTGAGCGCTGCGATTAAAGAGTTTTTTGGGAGTTCTCAGCTTTCTCAATTTATGGACCAAACCAATCCTCTATCTGAAGTCACTCACAAACGAAGACTTTCAGCCTTAGGACCAGGAGGCCTCACTCGAGAAAGAGCGGGATTTGAAGTGCGCGATGTTCATTCTACCCATTATGGAAGGATTTGTCCTGTTGAAACTCCAGAAGGTCCCAACATTGGATTGATTGCCAGTTTAAGTACCTATGCACGAGTGAATGAGTATGGATTTATCGAAACACCTTATCGCAAAGTTAAAGATAACAAGGTACTTGAAGAAGCAGTTTTTTTGACAGCCCTAGATGAAGAAAAATATCGTATTGCCCAAGCCAATGCTTCTTTGACAAAAGAAGGACATTTTGTAGAAAAAATTGTTTCTTCTCGTTTTGCTGGTGAGGCTATGATGGTAGATGCATCTGAAATTACGATGATGGATGTGTCTCCAAGCCAGCTTGTCAGTGTGGCAGCTGCTTTAATCCCATTTTTAGAAAATGATGATGCTAACCGAGCGCTCATGGGATCAAACATGCAACGACAAGCGGTCCCTTTACTTAAGACTAGCGCTCCCATTGTAGGAACAGGGATGGAAAAAATTGTGGCGCATGATTCAGGGGTGACGGTTGTAGCTAGAAATGATGGGGTCGTGGAAAGCGTAGATGCTACTCGAATTGTGGTGCGTACCAAAGGTAAAAGTTCTACGGGTTCAGAAGTAGATATTTATAACTTAGTAAAATATCGAAAATCGAATCAAAATACATGTATGAATCAAAAACCCATTGTGCGTAAAGGAGATGAAGTACGCAAGGGAGATGTCATTGCCGATGGTCCTGCAACAGATGTTGGGGAGTTGGCTTTGGGACAAAATGTGATGGTCGCCTTTATGTCATGGGGAGGGTATAACTTCGAAGATTCTATCTTAGTGAGTGAAAAGCTTATTCGCGAAGATGTCTTCACCTCCATTCATATTGAAGAATTCGAGTGTGTGTCTCGGGATACTAAACTTGGAAAAGAAGAAATTACTCGAGATATTCCCAATATGGGAGAGGAAGCGCTTAAAGACTTAGACAGTAGTGGAATTATTCGTATTGGAGCAGAGGTTAAGCCGGGAGATATTTTGGTTGGAAAAGTTACTCCAAAAGGGGAAACGCAACTTTCTCCTGAAGAAAAATTACTGAGAGCTATTTTTGGTGAAAAAGCTGGAAATGTAAAAGATACCTCTTTAAGAGTTCCTCCAGGAATTGCAGGGACAGTTATTGAGGCTCAAGTGTTTTCTAGAGAAGGTGCAGAGAAAGATGAACGTGCTAAAAATATTCAGGCTGAAGACATTGCGCGGTTGAGACGAGATCAAGCCTCTGAGATGGATGTGATTAAGGAAACAGCCAAAGCTAAGATTAAAAAGATTTTGGTTGGAGAAAAAACAACTGGAAAACTTTTAGATAAACACGGAAAAGATAAGCTCTTAGGCAAGGGAGATTCTATTACATCTGAAATTTATGAAATGATTGCTTATGAACTTTTGGCACATATTCCTCTAGACAAGAGCGTTGAAGAAAAAGTTAAAAAAATTACTGATGTTGTAGATGAACAATTAGAGATGGTGAAAGCGGTATTTGATGAAAAGATTGAAAAACTTAAAAAAGGAGATGAGCTCCCTCCTGGCGTTATCAAACTTGTCAAAGTGTTTGTGTCGATGAAACGAAGACTTGCCGTGGGAGATAAAATGGCGGGTCGCCATGGAAATAAAGGGGTGGTCTCTCGAATTCTTCCTGAAGAAGATATGCCTTATTTTCCTGATGGAAGCGTTGTAGGTATTGTGCTTAATCCTTTGG
>JACPSU010000016.1 GCA_016193105.1 Deltaproteobacteria bacterium
CCCTGAGGCAGCAGCTAAGTTGACATCTGATTCACTAATGGCTCCTGCTGCAGTATAAATGACACTCATTTTTACTTGTGGCGTACTTAACTTTTCAATCGTTTGCTTAATCACCTCCACAGAGCCTTGCACATCTGCTTTGACAACAATTTTAAATTCCTTAACCTCTCCTTCTTTCATCTTAGCATAAAGACTCTCGAGAGTTACTTTTGACTCTTCAGGTTTTTGTTCTTCTTGTTTTTGCATTCGAAGCCCAATCAGTTTTCGAGCCTCTTGTTCACTTTTAAAACAATAAAAATGATCTCCAGCTTGAGGAACGCTTTCTAATCCAGAAACTTCTACAGCATAGGAGGGAAAAGCTTCTTTGAGCTGACGCCCATGATCATCAATAAGCAAACGGACCTTTCCAAAAGCGGTTCCTAAAACCAGGATATCTCCCTTTTTTAATGTCCCTTGTTGAAGTAAAATAGTTGCCACTGGCCCCAAGCCTCGTACTACTTTGGCCTCCAAAACAACTCCTTCAGCAAGTTGGGTTGGATTTGCTTTGAGTTCTAAAATATCTGCTTGAATTAAAATAAGTTCTAAAAGCTCTTTAATCCCTTTATTGGCTTTAGCAGATACCGGAGCCACTACTGTTTTTCCACCCCAGTCTTCCGCAAGCAAATCTAAGTCTGCGAGTTGCTTTTTCACACGATCGATTTGAACTCCAGGCTTATCAATTTTATTCAGAGCCACCATAATGGGAACATTGGCTTCTCTGGCATGAGCAATCGCTTCCTTAGTCTGAGGCATAATTCCATCATCCGCGGCCACTACTAAAATCACAATATCTGTTGTCTTAGCCCCTCTGGCTCGCATGGCAGAAAAAGCTTCATGGCCTGGGGTGTCAATAAAGGTAATCGTTCTGTTATTGCCCACATCCACCATATAGGCTCCGATGTGCTGCGTAATTCCCCCGGCTTCTCCAACCGCCACATCACTTTTTCGAATGGAGTCCAATAATGTTGTTTTTCCATGATCCACATGCCCCATAATGGTCACAACGGGAGGACGAAGTTTCAGCGCTTCTGTAGGCTGAGGCGCTTCTCGTTTTAAAAGATCTGTTTCTGTTACAACTTCATTTTGCACTTCATGTTCATATCCTTGGGCAATCAAAGTCGCTGTATCAACATCCACCGACTGATTCACCGTCACCATAGTTCCTAGCTGCATGAGCTTTTTAATAACTTCTCCTGTTTTAACTTTGAGTTGAGCTGCCAAATCTGCAACTGTAATTTGACCAGACATTTTCACTACACGCTTTGAAGCTTTGGGAACTGTAATCTGAGTGGATTGCATTTTAGATCTATCAATAATAACTGCTTTTTTCTTTTTAGGCTGATAAATGCGTTCTGAACGATTAAATCCATGGATATCAAATTCTTCAGAACGTTTTTGCATGAATGCTTTTCGTCTTTTCTTTGCAAGTTCTGCTTCCTCTTCTAAAGCCTTTTGAACTAGAGTTTTTTCTTTTGATTCAGATGGGACAGGAACCACTTTAGGTTTTTCTTCGACAATCACATTGATCTTAGGCTTCACGCGCCCCGAAGCAGAAGGCTTCGCTTCTTCTGGAGCTTGAACCAAAGCTTTGGCCGGCACTTTTAAAGAGGCCTCCGGTTTTACTGCTTCTTTCTTCAGAGGCTCAGCTGCAGGAGGTTGGGTCGGCGACCCTTCAACAGGAGCTTCTACTTTTCTTCGACGAATAACAGAAGTCTGTACTCGTTTTTCAACAATATCTCCTTTTCGAACTTCCGTTAAAGAGACCCCCTTTTTTTGTAGATATTGGCGCAGGACTTCCGCTTCTTCTTCAGAAAGCGTTTTGACCCGAGCAGAAAGTTTAATTCCAGCCTCAGAAATTCTTTCACCTAAAATTTCTGAAGTTAAGTGGAGCTCTGTTGCTAGATCCGAAAGTTTAATTTTTTTCGGTGGCATCCTTCTCTTCCTTCTTCATTTCTTCTGGTTTTATTTCTTCTTTTGCTTGTTCCTCAGCTCGCTTGGGATTGACTAATTTATCGGTGGTTACCCCCTGATCCACAAGCACTTGGGCTTCTTGTTTCAAAGATTTTGCTTTTTCTTCATCACCGATACCGGGGACTTGCAGAAGATCTTTAATTTCCGCCTTAGCCACATCCTCGAAAGTGTCATATCCATTTTGATAAAGCCCCATAGCTAAAGTCTCATTGACTCTAGGAATGGCCGTTAGACTTTTCTTCGCTCGATTGGTACGCTCCAAGATTTTAGATTCCGTAATAATATCTAGCTTCCAACCGGCAAGCTGCATTGCCAGACGAACATTTTGGCCTTTTTTCCCAATGGCCAAAGAGAGCTGATCATCAGGAACAATCACTTCCATACTGTGATTGACATCATCAATAATGACTTTTGAAATTTCAGCTGGAGCTAGCGCATTCACAACAAATTGCATGTCGTTGTCACTCCAAGGAACAATATCAATTTTTTCACCGCGCAGTTCTTGAACCACATTTTGTACTCGCGTTCCTTTGACCCCCACGCAAGCTCCCACCGCATCCACATCGGAATCTTTTGAATAGACAGAAATCTTCGATCGAAATCCTGGCTCTCGGGCCGCCCCTTTAATGATGACAATCCCCTCAGAAACTTCGGGCACTTCCATTTCAAAAAGTTTAATTAAATAGAGAGGAGTGGACCTGGACAACACCACTTGAGCCCCTCGGGTTGTGGCATCTTGCACATCTAAAATATAGGCCTGAACACGATCTCCAGAACGAAAGTTTTCCCCAGGAATTTGTTCACGCGGGGGGATAATGGCTTCTGTTTTTCCCAAATCCACCATCACATTACCTCGTTCATAACGCCTAACGATTCCAGAAATAATTTCACCTTTACGATGAAAATATTCTTTATATACAAGATCTTTTTCAGCTTCTAAAACTTTTTGAGTAATGACTTGCTTTACGGTTTGAGCATCGATACGCCCAAACTTTTTAGCATCCATCTTCACCCCGATACTATCTCCCACAGTTGCTTCAGGATCCAGCTTTTTAGCTTCTTTCAAAGAAATTTCGATCGTCTCATCTTGAACTTTTTCAACCACCGTCATAAATTGAAAAAGCTCCATATCATCAATTTCTTCATTAAAGTGCGCTTCAATTTCTTTCGTCAGCCCATATTTTTTCTTTGCCGCCATCAAGAATGCCGTTTCCAGTGCATCAACGATCACTTTTTTCTCCATCCCACGGTCTTTAGCGACCTGCTCAATCATTCGTCCTAAACCTTGTTGTAACATCGCACTTCCTCCTCTTTAACTGTTAAATGAATATTTAACATTGGCCGATTTAATATTCTCCCATAAAATCTCAACTATTTTTTGATCGATCTCTAAAAAAACTTTATCTTCTTTAATTCCTTTTAAAACACCCGTAAAATTTTTCTGTGCCCCTCCATGATCGTTGCTCAGGGGGGAATAAAGATGAATCTCTATTTCACTTCCACTGAATTTTTGAAAATCATCCTTCTTTTTTAAAACACGATTGACACCAGGCGAAGAAACTTCAAGCTGAAATTCTCGATATTTTAGATCGGGAATCACCTCTCCGGACAGCAGAGATTCAATCGTTCGATGAACCTGTGAGCAATCTTCAATGGTTACACCCATATTTTCTTTGTCAATATATACTCTCAAAACTTGTCCTTGATGAGATTTTAAAAATTCGACCGCAACTACCTCATACCCCTGAGCTAAAAGCCCCTGAGCAATAAGATTTTCGACCTGTTCTTCAATTTCTCTTTTCCGAAACATACAAAAAAAAAGTGGGCGAAGCCCACTCTCTTTAATAAAAAACCAAACTAAGCCATTCGGTAATAGCAAATCTTAAGAAGGCATGCAAGGGGAATTTAGCCTAGCCTTCCCCCAATCAAAATAGGTTATAAAATAATAAGCCGAATAGATAATACATAAAAAGGGGACAAACTTTCGACCTGCAATAAAATTAAATGCAAGCATCAAAAGACCATATCTTAAATAAAACAGCGGCTGTTTAAAATTAATCGGCCGAATCAACATCTGATCTAAAAAAAACGCTACAAAAATAAGCATGAAAGGAACAGCAGGAAGTTGATAACGCCAACGCCAAGCCCAAGGAGTACTCACTAGAACAATGGTTCCAATGGTTATGAATGCAAAAGCTCCTATAATAGTTGCCTCTCTTCTTAAATCATAACGATGGATATATAAAAACCATATGACTCCTAGAAGATAAAGGCAGAATATCAGGAAATGACCTGGATAAAACTTAGCGGGCCCAAAGGCATGTTTTTTTGGATCAATGCCTGCCACATATCCCAACTTGATTCCCACTCTTTTAAAGAATACAAGAGGTTCTTGTTTTACCAATTCAAAAACTTTCCTAACGGATAAATCAAGATTAAAAAAATTATATACTTTGTTACTTTCAATAGTGTCAAATTTCAAGGAAGGAGGGACCCCATCAAAAAAATGGCTGTCCAATAAAGTAGGAGAAGAGTTTATATTAAATAAAACAACACGACGACTCGTAACATAGTTTCTGAGAGTAACAAAAGAAATAATTAAAAGTACCAAAAGAGTATAAATAGCAGAGTGCTGTATTCTTATTTTAAAAGAAACTTCCTTATGAATCACCAAAAGCCATGGCACAACAAAAAACACAAAGGGCAATAAATTTGGCCGAATAATAATTGCCACTCCCATTAAAAGCCCAGAAAAGATTATTTTTTTAATCTCCCTTTTCTGTAAAAAAGAAATTAAAAAATAAATAGAAAAACAACTAAAAAAGGTCGCTGATATTTCTGTCGTTAAAAGCCTAGCGCACTCATGTGGGACAGAAGCAAATCCATAAACGAGCAGCACAAGCACGGCTGTATTAAGATTAAACAGCCTTTTGGTCATGGCATAAACAAGCACGATCGAGGAAGAAAAAAGAAAATACTGCATCATCAATGCCATCAAAATACCTTCTCCAAAAATAAAATGAGAAAATGCTAAAATATACCGGTAAAAGGGAGTAAACCAAAAAGGAGCTTCTGTCCTATCTAACCAATCACCCAAGAGGATACTACGTGAATGTTGTTCATAATGCGCCCAATCATCCAAGAGAAGCAAGAAATCTGTTCCATGCGCCCTCTTTAAAAGCGATATAAAAACATATATAAGCAAAAAAGTAACAAAGCAAAATAACCAAAATCTTTCTTTCCTAACTAACGATTTCACACCCACTCCACTTACAAAATATATTATGAAGGCCATAGGTAATAAGAATAAGAGAGTGATAAAAAAAACTTGGAGTCTATAAAAAAATCTATCTATCATAAAACTGATTTGAGATGGCTGAGCAGGATATAAGTATTGTGAACCTACGGTCTTTTCTTTTCCTTCCAAAAACCATCTAAAATCAAGCGTCATATTAGAATGTGGCGTATAAATATATGAAATCTCTATAGGATGAAATCCTTTTGTCATGTAGAGATCAGAAAAATCTTTTTGAAGGCCTGAGCTTTGACTATCGATGAGAAGCTGCCCATCAATACTTAATTTATGAATTTCATTTGAAATAAGAGAAAAACGAACAGATTGTGTCTTCGGTACATACAGAAATCCCTTCCAGAGAATACTGAAATGAAAAGCATTACGATCAATCGCATACGCACTAAAATGATGTGCATTTAAAAACCACAATTGGAATGGTTTTTGAGTTAACGAATACCCCACATTAGAAAAAGATATCTGTGGATCTATCCGCGTAGCATC
>JACPSU010000017.1 GCA_016193105.1 Deltaproteobacteria bacterium
GCAACTTGAGGCAGGGGGATATGATCGTTATAGAAAAATGTAATAAATGCATCTTGTCTCACATTAGCAGAGGGATCTTTCAGGGCAGAGGTTAAGGCCGTTACAATTCTGCTGACATCTGCCTCAGAGAGAGAGTCGGTTTCTAGTTTTCTTTTGAGTGTCTTTATCGCATCTAACTTTTGCTCCTCAGAACTGGATGATGATAATATCCATAAAGCATCTTCTAAGTCTCTGGTATTTCTGATGACTGGAGCTTGATCTTGGGTAGTAATAGGGGCGACATTACATGCATTGGTATTTTGAGTTTCTATAGGTATTTGAGCAATGTTTTTTTGTGCTGCTTCATGCTGTGTAACCATGGAGGTAACAGCTTCTTCAGTTTCTTCTTGTTCTTCTTCTAAGACTTCTCTTTGCATCTCTTGAAGATCATCCACTACTTCTTGGGGGTCAGTATATTCTTCCATTGGGCCTAAATAAAAATCGTAGGCAAATTTATTTTTGCCTACTTTTTTTCTCATGACGCCCATAAAACCATCGTACTTGAGCATAGGGATGCTTTTCCTGGCTTCTTCGGATACATCAGATATAATGTAAATATGATGAATCATTTCAGGCGTTTCTTTCCATTCTGGGATAAGATAATTCTTTTTATTTGAGAGAATTTTTTCAATTGCAGGAGGTAGATTTACCTCAGGGTTTGCAATGCCAGGAGATATATTTTCCCATAATTTAGGTGGAATTTTTGTCCATCGATCTATTTTAAAAATAAATTGACCTTTTTTGCCTGTGTAAAGCGGAGTATTTTGAGCATAAAGTGGGAACACTATAAGAGATAATAAAAGAACAAGCATAATTTTTTTCATGAGTTTTGACCCCTTTTAGTTTATTTAGATTGCAAAGAAGATACCAAGTTAAAATTGGATTAAAATGAAATAAAATCAATGAGTTAAGCTTTCTCATCAAACTCTCATCATCAATATCTTTTTGACAGGTCACTAAAAAATAATACAAAATCCTTAGAAATTTTGGAAAACAGTGTCCCTGCTCAAAGTCAGATAAAGTAACACTTGAGAAAGCCATGGTTGGTACATTCTAGACAAAACAGAACTCATCGGCCTTTATAAGAAGCAACGTTAGTTATTTGCCTAAAGCTTTATCTTTAGAAATGTTGGAAATGAGCTTTGGGTGGGAAGGGTGATATCAAAAGATCCCCATTTTCCTCCTACCGTTTGAATCGTTTGAGTAGGTAAAGAGTAGGTTTGGATGGGGATCAGTCGAAACTCGGCCTCATCTGCTGCGATGTGTTCAATGAACAGTGTATTTGGAAACTCTCTTGCCATGGGAAATTCGAGCGTCCCTTGGACAGAAAAAGGATGTCCATTGGCTAAGAAAATATGATTGGGTTTTTCAGAAGTTCCTACCAAATCTCCCATTTTAATAAACAGAGGATCCATTTTTTGAGAAAAAGAGTTTTTTAATTCTTGAGACCAGTCTTGGTGTTCTGCCATTTGTGTAAGAATAGGGTGCAGTGAAGGATCTAAAAGTGCATTTAAACTTAAAATAGGGTCAAAGTTTCTAAATAACCACGGCAGCAGTTTTTGGGACTCTAGCTTAGATAAAAAAGAACTGAAGGGTAACCACTTGGGGGCAGGCCTACTTTTGGATAAGAGTCCTCCTTCGTGTCTTCTAAAGTTTTCATCATATCCAATGTTCAGCCGAATATTTCCAAGCTCAAGCGGATAGAGCTCTTCAATGTGTTGTCCTCGTGGATCCAGTTCAAAAACGCGATATCCCCAGTGGGCAGCAGGGGCTTCTCCTTCTCCTTCACTTTTTTTGTGCTCACGATCCCTGGCTTGAAAGGCCTGCGCACAAAGTGCGGTTGTGTGAATAAAGTGGACCTTCTTGTTCCCTAGTTTAACCACATCATGATAGCTCGCATGAACATGGCCTAGGAAAAAATGAGTGACCGGATAAGTTTCAATGAGTCGCATCAGTTCTTTGGCTGAGTCATAGGTTGTATCGATAAGCTTGTTAGGATCCACAGAAGTTTCGGAAGAGGACCATTCTTGAGAAGAGAAAAGGGGATTGGACTTAAAATTTTTAAATTTATACCAAAGCTCATCCCCCAATCTTAAAATGCCACGACGGGGATAGCGGTAAGAAGGGTCGTCATAAAACATCCCTTGGGCGCCTCCTCTGGGATCATGGTGCCCCACAAGAATAATTTTTTTATCCGATCGTTCGGCTGCTTTTAAGTCCGCCTCAAGCCAAGCCATCTGTTCTTTAGAAATCCAGCCGCCATCGTTGGCTCCAAAATTAGAGTAAGAAAGTCGAAAGAAACGATAATGATCGAAGGTATCTAAAAAAACAAAGTGCCATACCCCAAAGTCGAATGAAAAATAACGAGGGCCAAACATTTTTTGCCAAAAATGTTTTCCATCGAACAACACAGGTTCAGCTTCTGGGCCTGTAAGGGTGGGAGTGAATTTAAGTTGTGAAAAGGTAGCCGATGAATTTTGCTTTTCATAAGCCGCATATCCATCGTGATTTCCAGGGGCCACAAAGAGAGGGAATTTGAGGTGCCTAAAAAACTGAAAGACACTTTGGAACTCGTTCCAGTAAGAAGAGCTCTCAAGATGATAGTCGGCAGAGTTATTATGGGGCTCAAAAATCATCTCCATCCCTGCAAAAAAAGTGCTCAGCGGGCCCCCAGCATTATGGAATGTGTTGCCTCCATCAACGAGATCTCCACTGACAATAGCAAAATCTGGATTTAAAAAATTCATCTCTCGAATGGCTTGAAAAAAAGCAAATTCTTGTGTGGAAAGATCAGGATGGTGAGGGAATTGATGTCCTCGTAAATGAAGGTCTAGATTGTTGATTTGAGGATCAGCAAAATGAATGAAGCGATATTTTTCTTTTTTTTCTAAAAGTCCTACAGAGTGGCGTTGGATGTCGTGAAGAAGTACTTGGTCATTTTTAAAAATTAAAATTTCTAAATCCAAAGCACGATAGGCATAAGAAGGAACGGCTCTGGGCATGCGGACGGTAATAATGAGTTTATCTTGAAAAAGTTCAAAGGATTCAAAAGAAGCTTGAAGTTCAAATTGCATCGGACGTGGAAGCCATCTTTTAAAATGAATAAAGGGGAGAAACGCACCGATTTCTGAAGGAACGTGATCTGCTAAGTCAAAATAGGTTTTATATTTCTTTTTTAATCCTTCTGGAATTTCTCGTTCGACGTCTCTTCCAAAGTAAGGAGAAAGACGAGTGACAAAATGGAGAGCACTCAGAGGGGCAAGTAACTCTTTTTGTTTTGGGGAAAGTTGAAGAACAATAGAAAAAGCTTGGCCTTCAAAAACAAGAGAGGGAGCTCCGATCGTTGGAGAAATAATTTCATGAATATGAGAGGGGATAGGCAGCCGCTGTGCTTTTTCATTTAAAGAAGGAGAGGCGTAGTTTAAATCGCCTAAAGTAATTTCAAATGGCTGGTTATTTTGCGCAAAGCAAAAAAAAGAGGTAAAAAAAAGCGATAACCCTAATGTCAATACCTTCATAATAGAAACAACACATGCTCCAAAAAATTGGAGCAGAATTAAGCTATCACATTAGAAAATTTATTCAATAACTAACGTCTGTTGGCTAAAAATCGTAGAGGTATTTAAAAACTGTCAAAAAATTACATATTATGAGAGTTAGATTAGAGCCTCAACTTATTGATTTTACACTATTTTAATCCAATTCTCATGTGGCATTTTCTTTGCATTTCTAAATGGGCATGAAGGCCATAGAGATAAGTTTAATTTTAATATTGGGGGTTGTGAGTATGAGTCAAGCTCAAGAAACCTCTTTTGAACAAGAATCTTATGGCGTTCAAGCTTCTGAAAGAATTCAGTCAGCAATTCGTCAAGCTCACGGAAAAGAGCGACAGATGATTTATGGTGTTGATCGATGGGTAAAGGTTCCTCAGAAGTTATGGGCGAATATTTCTCCTGCAGTACATGATCCCGCCATTCTTCTCAATGCAGCTTTAGGCACCGTTTTTTCGAATCCTAGAAACTATCTCAGTCCTGGCTGGGATTCATCTAAGATTCATACTATTCTCATTGTTTCAAAGGGCGCTCAAGAGGGGGCTCCTATCACTATTCCTTCTGCATTAAAAAAGAAAATCGCTAAAGATACTTTTGCCTACGATTTTTATTTGCCGCAAGGTTTGTCCTCTAAAGAAATCTTACAAATGATGCAAAGGCTTCAAAGAGAAATATTCGCTGAAGAAAATCCTGCTAAAGCCATCGTGGAGTATCATGAAGAATCTACGAAAGCTTTGGCAAACGATACTATTTTCCCTATTTCACAAGAAGAATGTGGCGAAATCACTACTTCTAACCAGCCGCCAGTGATTCGAGAAGAACAAGAAGAA
>JACPSU010000014.1 GCA_016193105.1 Deltaproteobacteria bacterium
AAGCAGCTTGCTACAAAAGTTGATGAAAGAGTTAAGAAGGCACTTGAAGAAGTATGCCGTCAAAGAGGTCTTAAAATGAATCGGTTTATTGAAGATGCCATTGTCGATAAACTCGAGGAGTTAGAAGATATCGAAGATTTAAAACATCTACGGAAAGAGTCTTTCCGTCCTCTGAGTGATGTTCTTTCTGAATTGAAAAAACATGGAAAAATATAAGGTCGTCATCTCTTCTTCTGCTGAAAAGAGCCTCAAAAAAATCCCCAAAAAAGATGTTCAGTATATCATTGTTGCAATGGAACGCTTGGCTGTGCATCCATTTCCTGTGGGCGCTAGGAAGCTTTCTGGATATGAAAAGATATTTAGGATTAGAATTGGCAAGTATCGCGTGATATATGAAGTGGAGGGACAAGAACTGCTTATTTTAGTTCTTAAAATTGGGCATCGAAAAGATATTTATAGATAGTAGAGCATGTTCGGCGTTCCAGTCGCTCACTTTGTTGACTTTTGGGGCTTATTTCCTCTACAGTATTCCATGGAGGTATCGTATGAATCGCAAACAAACATTTATTTTTATGGTGAGTATTTTTGTTGTTCTTTCCTTGCCATTTTTAATTTATGGCAAAAAATTAAATATTTTTAATCCTCAGATGAAGCCCTCTGCAGGAGAGTGGGGGAAGCCTGCACACCGCATTGGAGAAAAACCTAAAGAAACTTGGACCGCCACCACCAAAGAAGCCGCAGTCAATAAAAAACCTCTAGAGGGAAAAGTGACAACGCGTACGGGAGAGTTGATTGACGTGAGTTGCTATTTACAGCTGGGCAAACACGGAAAAGAGCATGAGGCCTGTGCCAAAGGGTGTCTCTTAAATGGCCAGCCTCTAGGGCTCTTAGATGAAGAAGGGACAGTTTATATTTTAATTCCCGAAGAGCACGACCAAAGGCGTGATGGCAAAACAGCGCTCAAAGAAGCTTTGATCGAGCATGTGGCTCAAATTGTGGAAGTCACGGGGACTTTGACCAACGTCAAAGGTCTTAAGACTCTTTACGTCCAAGGATTTGTCAAAAAAGAATAATGGGTGTATAGAGTGCACCTGTTATGGCAGGTGGCAAATATACAGAAAAACATGCGCAGTCGGGGCTTAAGACAAAGCTTCCGAAGTTAGAGACCTTTCCCAGTCAATTTCCAAATTACGAAATTACGATTTCTTATCCGGAGTTCACATCAATTTGTCCCAAAACAGGGCTGCCAGACTTTGGGAGTATCCATCTGAAATATATGCCCAATCAAAAATGTTTAGAACTCAAAGCACTTAAAATGTATATGCTGGCCTATCGAGATGTCGGTATTTTTTATGAAAATGTGGTGAATCGAGTGCTTCAAGATTTAGTGAAAGCGTCTGATCCCATGTGGATGGTCGTTAAAGGTGTTTTTAATGCCCGAGGTGGAATGCTTGGGATTGCCCAGGCTCAATACGGAAAAGTTCCAACTAACTTTTCTTTTCCTTCTGAATTAAAATAAGGCTTCGTTTAAATTCTTCAAACTGAAAAAGGTAACTTAAAAAAACATAGACAATCGTGCTTGTGATGACAGCGCTAGCCAGAGAAAGAACTTGAGACAAGAAAGAATCTGTTAGGCGTTGTGCACACCATTGCCACGTTTCTAAAGATATAAAAGCTAAAAGAAGGGTGAGAAGAGTCATTTTAAGGAGAGCTACTAAAATAGGTCGGACTTGAAATTCTTTGACTTCTCTTTTCATGAGATAGCACAAAGCAAAAAAATTAAATGTAGATACGAGTGAAATCGCCAGACAAATACCTCCATGCCCCAGGGGTTTCATGAGAAGCCAAGAGAAAAGAACATTTAAAATCATATTGATGATACCGACGTGTAAAGGGAGCCATGTTTTTTTAAGGCTATAAAACCCACGATTTAAAAGTGTATTGGCGCTGGTGAAGGCCATGCCGATGGAATAAAAAATCAAAGCCCAGGCAACCATCTGGCTATCATGCGCAGTAAAATTTCCTCGTTCAAAACAGAGCTTTGAAATGGGAAGGGCTAACGCAATAAACCATCCTGTAAAAGGGAGTGTAATAAAAAATATTTGGCGAATTCCAATTTGAAGCCCATTGGAAAAACGTTTTAAATCTTGTGTAATGACAAGGCTTGAAAGGGTGGGGAAGAGGACCGTTCCAATAGCAATGGCAAACATTCCTTGAGGAAGTTGAAAGAGCCGAAAGGCTGAGTCAATAGCTGCCACTTCTGCTGGGCCTAGAAGAGAAGCAAAAAAGTTCCCAATGAGGGCATTAAAATTAATAATTCCAATAGAAAGAGTGACAGGGATAATTAAAATCCCCACCTGTCGCATGGCTGGATGATGAAGCCCCAGTTTAAAATAATAAGACCATTCGAGTTTAAAAAAGGGTCCAAATTGAACAAAAAGTTGTAAGAGAGTGGCTGCCAAAAGTCCCCATGCGGCAGCATAGATGCCTAGACGTTGGTGGAGGAAAAAAACAGCCGCAATGTTTATGACATTCCAAAAGATCGGAGCAATGGCTGGAGCAGCAAAAGAATTCATCGAATGAAGAATTCCAGAAATGACCCCACCAACCCCTAAGATTGTAATGATAGGAAAAATAATGCGAGAAAGAGCTACCGTATGATCGAAAAGTTCTGGGTTTTGAGCAAAGCCTGGGGTTGTGATCCGAATGAGGAGAGGCATAAAAAGTTCACACACCAGTACAATAAAGGTGAGTGCTAAAAAGGTGAGGTTCACCATTTGAGAGCCCACTTTCCAGGCTTGGGTCAGCGACCCTTCCTCGCGATTCTTTTTCATGAGAAGCTCTGTGAAAACAGGAATAAAGGCTGCACTAATCGCCGCATCGGCGATCAAAGTTCGAATTAAATTTGGAATTTTAAATGCGACGGTAAAAGCGCCGCGCATGTCTGAAAGCCCAAAATAGTAGGCGAGCTGCACTTCTCTTAAAAAGCCTAGGAGTCTAGAGCCGAGGGTAGCCACCATGAGCCAGAATACAGTTTGAGCGAGGACTTTCTTTGAGATCATAGAGATCCTCGCTGTTGGCGAGGATGACGCTAGTATACGACAAAAAGTCCGTTGATTTCAGCTCTTTTATACGTTACGGTTTATTTTACTTATGGGGTTAAGCTGCGGGATTGTCGGTCTTCCCAATGTCGGGAAATCCACTATTTTTAATGCTCTTTCAAATGCAGGCGCACAAGTCGCCAATTACCCTTTTTGTACCATTGATCCGAATGTGGGGATTGTCCCTGTCCCAGATCCAAGGTTGAAACATATTTCTGACATTATTCAGCCCGATAAGATGACCCCCAATACCCTTGAAGTTTTAGACATTGCAGGACTGGTCAAGGGGGCCAGTCAGGGAGAGGGATTAGGGAATAAATTTTTAAGTCATATCCGACAGGTGGATGCCATTCTTCATGTGGTCCGTTGTTTTGAAGATCCAGATGTGGCGCATGTGGCTGGGAGTGTGGATCCCTTAAGAGATATTGAAATTATTCATACAGAGTTGGCCTTGGCAGACTTAGAAACTTTGAATAAACGAATCGATAAAAGTGAAAAGCTGGCTAAAACAGGGGGGAAGGGGATTAAAGAAGAACTTGAAGTTTTAAAAGCTGTTCAAGAAGCGTTGAATCAAGGAAAGAGGGTACGAAATTTAAAGTTAACAGAAACTCAAAAAGGGATTCTGAAGGATCTTTGTTTATTGACGATGAAATCTGTTTTATATATTGCAAATATTACTGAAGACGAACTTCATAAAGATTCAGCGCATGTTCTTTCGGTGAAAGAACATGCGCGACTTGAAGGGGCAGAGGTGGTTAAGATTTGTGGGAAAGTAGAAGCAGAGCTGATGGCCCTTTCAGAAGAAGAGAGGGAAGAGTTTTTAAAAGAGCTAGGGATTTTAGAGCCTGGGCTTCATCAGTTGATTCGCGCTGCGTATCATCTTTTAAACTTACGAACATTTTTTACAGCGGGCAAGCAAGAAGTCCGAGCGTGGACCATTTTAGCTGGGATGAAAGCACCTCAAGCGGCTGGAGTGATTCATTCTGATTTTGAAAAGGGATTTATCCGTGCTGAGACCTATCATTACGATGATCTCATGAAATATAAAACGGAAGCGGAGATCAAAGCGCGTGGGCTTTTAAGGCTTGAAGGGAAAGAGTATGAAGTCAAAGATGGAGATATTTTCTACTTTAGATTCAACGTATGACTGACTTTTTTGAATCAATGCTTCCCGAAGTAAAGTTGGTAGGTGCCATTCAAGATCCCTA
>JACPSU010000015.1 GCA_016193105.1 Deltaproteobacteria bacterium
AGAACGAGGGCAAGAGTTCTGGAAACTTTAGATCACACTGGCTGCAGCGAAGATAGATAGAAAATTTATGGAATTTTTCTTTTTCATCGTAAATCAACACGCGGCCCCGGGCTTCTTGATAGGCAAGCTCTAAAGAATCTGTCAGCTGGGGTTGAATGGATTCTTTTGCGATCAGCCGATCTAAGACGATCAAAAGTTCTTGTGCTTTTCCCAAGGAGGTTTCAGGGGTGAGGTCAACAATTGCGCGATTTAAAAAAGCCCGCGTAAATCCCTTTTTAATTAAGGTTTTAATCAAAAGAACATGGTTTATCTTCTCTAAGGAAAAGGGGGCCAGAACTAAAATTTTTTGTCCGTCTAAATGTTTGAGTGTAAAATCGACAATATTTGAAATCGTATCTTTTTTAATGGGGATATGACACTGGGGGCATTGAATCTTTCCAATCTTGGCAAAAAAAAGGCGCAAATAATCATAAATTTCTGTAGAGGTTCCAACCGTAGACCTTGAATTTTTAACTGTATTTTTTTGCTCAATGGCAATCGTAGGAGAAATATTTTTAATGAGATCGACGTCGGGACGCTGAACACGCTCTAGAAATTGCCGGGCATAGGTTGAGAGCGATTCAATGTAGAGCCTTTGTCCTTCTGCAAAAATCGTATCGAAGGCCAAAGAGGACTTTCCCGATCCGCTTAAGCCCGTTATAACCGTCAGCTGGTTGTGGGGGATTTCGAGATCGAGATTCTTGAGATTATTTTGTCTCGCCCCTTTTATAATGAGATGTCGTTCTGCCATAATATGAGAAACAAATAAGAATAGTTGATTTTAAAAGAGAGGTCAATCAGAGAGGATAAACCAATTGAAGGGGGATTCCTACCTTAACCATATATTTAAAATCTTCGTCTGTTGTCAAAAGAGGGATTTGATGGGCTATGGCATGAACAGCGATCAGTAAATCTATCGACCCAATAGTATAGCCTTTTTGTGCTAAATATTTTCCTAGCTCTCCCGCTTCATTCCAGAAGTCATCAGGCTCTTTAAGCCAATGGCAGCTTTTAAAAAGTTCTAATATTTTTTTTGTGTCTTTTTTATGATGAAGTCCTCGAACAAGTTCCAGCCAAATAGGGCCACAGAGAGCAGGCATTCCAGAAAGTAGTTCATGGTTAATATGTTCACTGATCCAATTATACTTGCCATGAAAGAAATCAATCCAGGCAGAGGTGTCAATGAGAATCATTGGCGGGTTTTTTTAAGATCAAGGTTAAATTTTATTTTTCCTCTCAAATGAGAAAGGGCTTTGAGCTGGTGTCGTCTGATAATTTCTTCAAGTCCTGAGACTAAAGTCTCTGTGATCCCTTTGTGTAAGAGAGCTTGCGTTTTTTTGAGTAAATCTTCAGGTAAATTAACGGTCACCTTTTTTATACCCATAATCCCTCCTGATATCATCAGTATAACGATATGGCTTTATATTGTCAATAATATGGTTATCTTTTAGTACTTGTGGTCCTTCAAAAAGTATGTAAAATATAAGGTATATATGTTGAACGTGTGTGGATAATTATTCTGATAGTAATAGTTAATCTAAAAAATAAGAAATAGAGAGATAACTCAATGATAGCAGAAAGAATTTCTTTTATTTTGGTTCTTTTAATGACGAGTGTTTTTTTGACCTGTGGTGGCGGTGGTGGCGGTGGTGGCGGTGGCAGCGGTGGTGAAGAAGGAGGGGGTGCTGCTATTGAGAGTTCTTCAGGGGACTCAAAAACTTGCTTTGTCAATCCTGCGGGATATGCTTCGGGGACAATGTCGCATTCGAGTGTCACGGTAGATCTCTCTAAGGCAAGTCAATTATTTACAGTCAAAGATGTGAAGTATGAATTAGTGGCCCGCACAGAACCCTTCTTTTCAACTGGTCCGAGGTTAGTGGCTTATACACTGTCTCATAGCAGAACTTTTACAGTGAGAGATAACTCTGGGGAGGTTGGCAACGTAGTCGTGAATTACGATCCTTCAATTCATGTTCTGAATGTCGATTTTTCACAAATTGCTAGCCGATATCCTGGAAAAGCGCTAGATTTTAATATTGATATTTCTCCATTTTTTGATGCAGAGAGTGGGCATCTTGACATTGATTGCCGCACTCCTTAAAACGTATCTTTAAATCAGCCCGCTAGGCATTTTTTGGCGATGGCAAGGACGTCGTCGATGTTGCTGAAGGGTTTGGTCAGATAAGCAGAGACTCCGAGTTCTTTAGCTCTGGCAGCAGTTTTGGCATCGCTATAGGCGGTCATAAGAATGACGGGAGTCATAATTTGAGATTGGCGAATTTGTTCTAGAAGTTCAAGCCCAGAGAGCTTGGGCATGAGGATATCTAGTAATATGAGGGCAGGTTTTTGATCTGTAATTTTTTGAAGTCCTTCTTGCCCGTCTGAAGCTGTGATCACTTGAAACCCTTCTTTTAGAAATGCACGGCTAAGGGCCCGCGTAATAATTTGTTCATCATCTATAATCAAAATGGTGGGACTCATAGAAGAGTGTAAGTGGCGATAAGGCCTGCGATCCCCACCGCCCAACAGTAATAACTAAATTTAAAAAAGTTACCTTGGCGAACGATTTTGATGAGAATCCACAAAGATGGGATCCCAACAATAAACGCACTTAAAAATCCGGCAATCATAGGAAGAGAGTTTAATTCAATGTGAGGTGTTTTATAGAGTTTTAGCCCAATGGCACCGATAATGGAAGGAATCGAGAGTAAAAAAGAAAAAGTCACAGCTTCTACACGTCTGCTTTTAAAAAGAAGAGCTGTGGTGATGGTGAGAGCTGATCTGGAAACTCCTGGAAAAAGAGCCAGCCCCTGCATGGCTCCAATTAAAAAAGCCTTCGGGAGAGTTAAGGTTGAAAAGAGGGCTTCTTCAATGACCAACGGTTCTTATGTGACGTAACGGGTAAGCCACATGTAGGTTCCTGTAACCAAAAGTCCGATGCAGGCGAAGTTCATTGTCCAAAAGCGCTCCATGATATCGATTAAAAAAAATCCTATGATGGCTGTG
>JACPSU010000035.1:0-14419 GCA_016193105.1 Deltaproteobacteria bacterium
AAACCGCTCCCATAGCTTCGGCCTATAAATTTAAGCATGCCCTTCGTGTGCGCCGAGGAGAAACCGATCGAGATAGTATTGTTTTATGCTCGAGTCTTTTTTCCTATATGGATGTGGCTCGAACAGAATATTTACGAAATCTTCAGTTCACTTATCCTAAAAAATGGCAAAATAATTTTTACGAAGTTGTGGCGTCTGCCTCTTGTGAAATGAAACGTCCTGCCCATTTTGATGATGAGCTCCTTATTTTCGCTAAAGTTTCTGCTGTTCAAAAATCAAGTTTTGCCTTTGAGTTTAAGATTTATCAAGCCGCTGGCTATAAGCTGATTGCCCAAGCGACTTCTTCTCATGTCGTGATCAATCCTAAAAAATGGGAAGCCATTCGAATTCCTGATTTTTTTAGAGAATCCGTCAGTCAATTTGAAAATAAAGCCTTGTGATTTAAGCCCACTATGATATGACCTGTGTCATATTATATGGAAATTAAAAAATCCATTGATTGTAATCAATGTCATCCTCGTCATGACAGTATTTTTTGTGACCTAGCATCTGGTCAGCTTCAGTATTTAAAAGATTATAAACTAACCAAAAGCTATCAAAAGCATGAGATTGTTTTTCATCAAGGGGATAAGCCGCATGGTCTTTTTTGTGTTTTTTCTGGGCTGATTAAAATTCATCGAACTTCTGAAGGGGGCAAAGAACATATTGTTCGATTGGCGCAAAGTGGGGATGTCTTAGGGTATCGAAGTTTTTTTTCAGGAGAAGCCTACTCAGCTGCTGCTCAAGCAGTTCAAGAATCAACTATTTGTTTTATCGAGAGAAAAGGAATTGAAAAGCTTATTCAGACTTCGCCTGAGTTAATTTATGCATTGTTATCCAAAGTGTGTGGAGAGCTTCGCGAAGCTGAAGATAAATTTCAAGATCTTATGGAAAAAACAGTGGATGAACGCTTAAGTCATTTTATTGCGCTCTTTGCTAAAAATGCAGCAAATAAAACCCTTTCTCTCCCCTTATCTCGAGAAGAAATTGCTTCTCTCATTGGGGCTCGGCCTGAAACGGTAATCCGCGTATTTTCTGCCTGGAAAGAAAAGGGGTGGATTGATGTGAAAGCCAAGTCTTTGACTCTGCTCAAGCCCCAACTTTTGCCTCATTAATTCTTTCAATTTCTGACCCTTATCATTTTCAAACGCTCATCTTTAGAGGAATATCTTCCGATATATAGAATGAAAAAAGGGGGTCACTTTATGGATTTTAAGATCTTAGAAACGATGGGGCATGAAGAAGTTGTTTTTTGTCACAATCCAGCCGTCGGTTTGAAAGCAATTATTGCCATTCACAATACCATTCTGGGGCCGGCTCTTGGAGGAACCCGGATGTGGGCCTATAAGAATGATCAAGATGCACTAGAAGATGCCTTAAGACTCTCCCGAGGGATGACCTATAAATCTGCTGCTGCAGGATTAAATTTTGGGGGAGGAAAAGTCGTTATCATTGGAGATTCTAAAAAAGATAAATCAGAAAGTTTATTTCGTGCCCTTGGAGCTTTTATTGAGCGGATGAAAGGGCAATTTATTACCGGAGAAGATGTCGGTATTGATGTGAATGACATTGAATTTATGTTTATGGAAACAGACTATGTGACCGGTCTTTCCAAGGCTCATGGAGGGAGTGGAGATCCTTCTCCTATGACCGCCTATGGAGTGCTTCAAGGAATGCTTGCGTGTGTTGAGAAAAAGTTTGGGCAAAAAAATGTAAACGGATTGACGGTTGCTGTTCAAGGATTGGGGCATGTAGGATTTCGCTTGGTGGAACTCTTAACAAAAGAAGGGGCTAAGGTTATTGCCTGCGATGCGGATGAAAAATCGGTCCAAATAGCTCAAGAAAAATTTAAAATTCAGATTGTGGCTCCAGATAAAATTTATGACGTCAAGTGTGATGTTTTTGCGCCGTGTGCTTTAGGAGGCATTTTAAATCCCAAAACAATTCCTCTTTTAAAATGCAAAGTGGTTTCAGGGGCGGCCAATAACCAACTGCGCACAGATTTAGATGGAGAGCTTCTCAATAAAAAAGGGATTCTCTATGCTCCAGATTATGTGATTAATGCAGGGGGGTTGATTAATGTGGCGCTTGAACTTGAAGGCTATTCCGAAGATCGTGCGCGGCTTTTGACACGCAATATTTATTACAATTTAAAACGGACCTTTGAAATTTCTGAAGAGCAAAAACTTCCTCCACATATTGCCGCCGATCGATTGGCAGAAGAGCGATTGGATAAGGTGGGACGCATCAGACGCTCCCATTTTTTAGACAAATCCAAAATCCGCCGCACCAACTTCTTAGCAGAAAAAAAGAAAGCTGTTTAAAGAGCTTCGATTATTCTATTAGATCTTTCTTAAATTTTTCTAAAAAGTCTTTCCAGAAAAAGGAGCGAACATTTCCTTTCGATTTTGTTTTTGGATCTAAAGATAAGATAAATGACTGAGCATTCATATGTTTGGGTACTATTTTATTCAGGGATGTAAAATCTTTATCTGTAATATTTGAAGTTGATTTAATTTCAATAAACAGTGTCGATTTTCCAGGACGTGTCATAATGAGATCAATTTCAACATTATCTTTTGTTTGTAGGTAAGACAAAGTTTCTTCTTTATTCCTATATTGGCAGAGTTTGAAAAATTCCAAAATAATGAAATGTTCAAAAGCGCGTCCATAGTCATAAGTCCTTTCTTTAAGGGGAATCTCCAGCGTTTTACTTAAGGCTCTTTTGATGCCACAATCAAAAAAATAAAATTTAGGTGCTAATCTTTGTTGTTTTCTAAGAGATTGATGATAGGCAGGGAGTTCAAAGCCAATGAGCGTATCAATTAATATTTCATAATAATTTCTGATCACAGAATGATCCGTATGAATATCTTGTGCGATTTTTGAATAATTAAGAGGAAGGCTATTCATTTGAGCAGCCATTTCTAAAAAACGACGAAACGTAGGCAGATTTCGAACGATCTGTTCTACTTGGATTTCTTCTTTTAAATAAGTATTTGCATAAGCTTGGAGGAAGAGTTTTTTCGCATTAGGAGATTTTAGTTCAGTCACTTTAGGAAGGGTTCCCCACTGCAGGATCTCTTCAAGTGACAAAGTTGAGCTTAATTCAAAAAATGAAAAAGGATGGAGATGAAACATAAATGCTCTTCCCGCCAGTAAGTTCGCAGCTCCTCTTTTGAGCTTTCTAGCGGAAGAACCTGAAAGAGCAAAAAGAAGGTCTTTTTCTTCAATCAACTTATGAACAAGATCAAGTAGTTTTGGAGCCTTTTGAACTTCATCTATAATAACCCAAGCTTTTGGTTTTAAATGTCCTATGCGTTTGAGCAGTTCATTGGGGGTGGCTTGAAAGATGGCTTCTTCTTCTGGATCTAAAAGGTCAAGCCAGACAGCAGAAGGTTTTCTTTTAAAAATATGGCGCAAAAGAGTGGATTTTCCCGATCCTCGGGGCCCAAAGAGAAAGAAGCTATAATCTGTTGGAAGAGTTAAATATCTGGATATCATACCCCCATATTATCCGATAAATTGGGGTTAAGCAACCGAAATATACTATAACTTAAATCGCTTCGACAATCATGGCGAGGGCTTCGCCGCCGCCGATACAAATAGAGGCTAGCCCACGTTTCGCATTGCGCTGTTTCATGGCATAGAGCAGGGTGGTCAGAATTCGAGCGCCACTGGCACCAATGGGATGCCCTAAGGCCACAGCACCCCCATGAACATTTACTTTTTGGGGATCTAATTTTAAATCTGAAATGGCGGCCAGAGCGACTGCCGCAAAAGCTTCGTTAATTTCAAAAAGATCAATGTCTTTAATTTCCAATCCAGCTTTTTTTAATACTTTTTGAATAGCGCTTACAGGAGCGGTTGTAAAATTTTGGGGCGCTTGGGCGTGACTCGCATAAGCCAATATCTTTCCAAGAGGGGAGAGCCCTCGTTTTTGAGCTTCTTCTTTTGCCATGAGAACAACTGCAGCCGCTCCGTCATTAATTTTAGAAGAGTTCGCAGCCGTAACGGTTCCATCTTTTTCAAACGCAGGTTTTAATTGAGAGACTATCTCTTCTTTAAATTTTAAGGGTTCTTCATCTTGTTCTACGATCTGAGATTTCTTTTTTGGATCTAGAAGCTTCAGGGATAAAATCTCATCTTTAAATAATCCTTCTTTTTGGGCTTTGATGGCTTTTGTGTAACTTTGAATGGCATAGGTGTCCTGTTCTTTTCGTGAAAAAGAATACTCGCGAGCGCAAAGCTCTGCGCAAGAGCCCATATGAAATTGATTGTACACGTCCCACAATCCATCTTTAATCATGGAGTCTGCAATCTGAACATGTCCCATGCGATAGCCACTGCGTGATTTTTCCAAAAGATGGGGAGTAAGGCTCATATTTTCCATGCCGCCACAAACCACAATCTGGGCATTTTCTGTTTGAATCATCTGAGTGCCTAGGATCACGGCTTGGAGTCCTGAGCCGCAGACTTTTCCAATCGTCGTACTTGGAGTGGACTCTGGAAGTCCTGCAAAAAGAGTTGCTTGTCTGGCGGGGGCTTGGCCCACACCAGCTGTTAAGACAGATCCCATCAAGACTTCTGACACATCTTCTTTTTTAATCTTAGCTCTTTGGACTGCTTCTGAAATAACATCGGCGCCGAGTCTTGGAGCAGGGATATGGCTTAAAATGCCGTTAAACGAGCCAATTGGAGTTCGAACTGCACTTACAATGACAACATCTTTGAAAAAAGTTGGCATAAAAAAGTCATGTCACACTTAAAAAAAATTGACAAGATCTGTTTTCCATTTTATGGTTTTTGTCACGTTGTGTTTAGAATTTTCTTTGGGGCATCGACCCTTTCTTCGGAGGTATCATCTATGAAAAAAGTCTTGTTATTTATTTTTGCATTTTTTTCCCTATCGTTGGCCTTGGTGAGTCAGGCAGCTGAATTCCAAAATCAAGGCTGTGTGATTCAAACGCCTGAAGAAGTAAAACTTAAAGATTATGCTTTAGATCAACTTCGAGATCAAAGTTTACCTCACAAGAGTTCTCCCTTTAGTTTGTTTGATTTTAAAGAAGTGTCTCCATTTCCTTTTGTTCCCAATCATCAAAAAGTTTCTTATAAGCTTGTGACCACAAGTAAAATTGTTGTCCTTTTGGTTGAGTTTACAGACCCCGAGCACAACAAAATTGAAAAGCCGACAGACCAAGATAATACCTCACTTTGGGTCCCTGATTTTTCTCCCAAACATTATGAAGAGCTCCTCTTTAGTCGAGAGCCTGGAAAACCGACCATGTCTAATTACTATCTTGAAAATTCTTCTGGGCGATACACGGTAGAAGGGAAAGTTTTTGGATGGTTTAAAGTTTCACATCCAGAGTCGCATTATGGAAAAGATATAGAGGGCCCAGGGGGCCACGACAATGCCAATGGACCTGTATGGCGTGTGATGGAAGATATGGCTCGCGAAATGAAAGGGCCTCTGGATTGGTCTCAGTTTGATACGATTGATCGCTACGATTGGGACAACGATGGAAATTTAAATGAACCCGATGGCTATTTGGATCACGTGATGATTGTGCATGCAGGTGAGGGGCAAGAAGCAGGAGGGGGTGCGCAAGGAGATGATGCCATTTGGTCTCACCGCTCTCGTGCAAAATATCAGCCTCTCGGAGGAGGTAAAAATGTGGGGCCTCAAAAGTATGCCCAGCGAGGAGGGATTCAAATCAGCGCAGAGCAAGATTTGTGGATTTTAGATTATACGATGATGCCGGAGGATGGAGCCACCGGTGTTTTTGCGCATGAATTTGGTCACGACTTGGGACTCCCCGATCTTTATGATACGGCGCCTGTCAATAATTCTGAATCTTCAGTTGAGTTTTGGTCCATTATGAGTGCAGGAAGTTGGATATCGAAAAAAAATGAACCTTTAGGGACTTTTCCGACGCATTTTTCAGCATGGGAAAAAATGAAATTAGGGTGGCTCGATTATGATGAAATGACATTGGGGAAGGAAGATTTGCATAAATTTGCGCTTTTAGATCGTGCAGAGTTTCATGGCCAAAAAGCCCAAGCTCTTAAAATTAATCTTCCTAAGGCAACGAAAGTCATAAAAATTTCTGATCCCATAGAAGGAAAGTTTTATTGGTATAGTGATAGTGGGGATGAATTGGTTCATAGTTTAGAAAGAGAAATTGATTTGACAGGGGTCGAAAAAGCGACCCTCACCTTTAAGACTTTTTACGATATTGAGCCGGATTATGACTATGCCTACGTTGAAATTGAAAATAGTGAGGGAAAACTCATTTCTATTCCAGGCAATATTACAACAGATACGGATCCCAATGGCAGCAATCTTGGTAACGGCATTACTGGAAAATCGCAAGGATGGGTAGAGGCGGTCTTTGATTTAACCCCTTACGTGGGGGTGAAGCGACGTTTAAGGTTTCGCTATGTGACAGACGGTGCAGAAGGGGGGAAGGGGTTTACTCTGGATGATCTAAAGATTTCTGAAACTGGGCTTCAAGATGGTTTTGAAGAGGAAGGCTCTTGGGTGAGTGATGGGTTTTTACGAATTGAAAATGGAGAAAGGCTTAAAACCTATTCTCATGCTTATTTTTTAGAGTGGAAAACCTATCATGGGTTTGATGAAGGCCTTCAAAGCATTTACTATCGAAAAAATGAAGTCTGGGCAGATACCTATACCTATAGTCCTGGACTTTTACTTTGGTACGAAAATAATTTTTATGAAGAAGGGGATAACCAAGTAGGTAAGCATCCAGGAGAAGGGCATTTGCTTTTGGTCGACTCTCGTCCTGATCCTGAAAAAACTCAAGAGGGGAAGGTCGCACGCGCCCGGTTTCAATTACATGATGCCCCTTTTTCATTTTGGTCTTCTCAAAAATTTGTCATTGATGGAATGGTAAAAATGCTTTTGGGAGGAACTCAAGCCGTTCCTGTTTTTAATGATAGCCATTCATATTGGAATGCCGAAGCGCCACATAATTCTGTCAGACTTCCTAAGATGGGGCTTAGTTTTTCATTGCTTAATACGTCTCCGGATGATTCGGCCGTCCAAGTAGGAATCCATTATTCAGCCCCTGTGCGCCATTGAAAAAATAAGCTCTCTTTGCTTGCGTTCTAAGGGATAAGTGTTAAGTTTCGAAGTCATGCCTCACCATGCGCTCATTTTAATTGGCCCTCCAGGATCTGGAAAATCCACCTTTGGGCAGTGGCTTGCAGAAAAAAACCATATCCCTTTTTTTGATTTAGATCGAATGATCGAAGAAAAATATCGCGTCTCTATTCCAGAGCTTTTTCAAAGAAAAAATGAATCTTATTTTCGAGTCTTAGAGTTTCAATGTTTAAATGAATTCCAAAAAAGAGCTTTGCCTTCCAAATATATTTTATCTACAGGAGGAGGGACGATTTTATCTTTTCAAAATAGACAAATTCTAAAAAAGTTGGGCAAGGTGGTTTATTTAAAAACCTCCTATGAAACAATTCTTCAACGGGTGTTAGAAGAAGAGCGTCCTCTCTTTAAAGACAAAACAGAAGAGAGCGTTAGAATCATCTTGAAGGAACGGGAAAAGTATTATAATGAATGCGATGTTACATTAGATACAGAAGGGAAATCGGTTACTCAAATTTATAAGGAATTGACGGAGGTATAAGATATGGGACAAGGAGATTCAAAACTGACTAAAAAAGTGCTTCAAAGAAGAAGCCAAGCCAAAAAGAAAGCTCGTGCTAAAAAGAATGCTGAGTTGAAACGGAAAAAAAGAAAGGCAGCCAAAAAATGAAATCTTTTTTTCATGTCATCCCCGTTTCTCATGTCATCCCCGCGAACGCGGGGATCCTTATGCTCGTATTTCTCGGGCTTTTTTGCAGTAGCTTTGGTTTTGCAACTGAACCGCAGGCTCCTCGTCTTTTAGAAGTGGGGGTATCAGATGTTTTTGTCCCTCAAGGTTTTGATGACAATGATAATGCTCAAGTAGTTGTTGAAGGAATATTTCCAACGACCTGTTATAAGCTGGGCCCTGTCAAAGTGGATATCAACGAAGATACAATTAAAATTACGCCTCAAGCTTATTTTTACCATGGCCCTTGTCTTCAAGTGATGGTCCCTTATAAGCAAGAAATTAATTTAGGAATCCTCAAAGCAGGCACTTATAAACTGAATATTTTACCAGATTGCCCTGAAAATAGACATACGCTTTCTATTGCTCACTCCACAAATTCTGGCCCTGATGACTATTTGTATGCGCCCATTGAAAGTGCTCGTGTTGTTTCAAAAGAAAGGCCTACGGTGCGCTTGCATGGGGTATTTTCAAATAGCTGTATGAGCTTAGATCGCGTGGTCACTCATTCAGAATCCAATCGCGTAGTTGCCATTTTGCCCATTGCTAAATATGAAAACAATGGTGCATGCTTAGATGTTTTGACCCCTTTTCATAAAGATGTCCAAATTAAAGATCCGCTCAAAGGTCGTACACTTCTTCATGTCCGCTCTTTAAATGGCACCGCCGTCAATGTGATCGAGGATTTTTAAGTTAGTTTTTTTCTTACTATCGAATCTGTACTTTTCGAATGTGGGTTTTAAGGGCGCGGAGGGCAACCATATATTCTTCGCCAAAAAGTTTACCAATCAGATTTCGAGTAAGCATAATGCGCTCCAGATTTTCTACCGTTAAACCACCTTCCAAATGAATACTATCAATGTTTTTTAAGGGGAGTCCGATGTCCTCCCACATGCTGTCTAAATGTTCTAGGCTCTTATCGACGGCGTGTTCTGCCCATAGGAGCGTATCTGAACTTAAAGGCTTATTGGATTTTAAAAGATGTTGTTCTAGGGACTGCAAAACTTGTTGAGCTATTTTTAATTTTTTCATTGCGTATTGAAGATAGGGGAGCCGGCCTTCTGTGAGCCAGGCCATAAAAATTTGAGGTGTCGCATTTTGTATTTCTGAGGGTAAAAATCCCCCTTGTTTCCTTAAAATAAAGCGAAGCGCAGCCATCAGCTCGGCGGGATGATCTTTTAAAGTTTGACTAATTAAATCGCTACAATAAAAAACATGGTTTTGGCTGAGCTGGGTTAACACTCTATAAAATTCAAAAAATATTTTATTTTCAGGAAGTGAAAAAATACCAGAGAGAAGGTGCGGATGGCTTTGCCCCAGCTCATCGTAAATATAGGCCCATTGACGAGGAGAAAGCTCGGCATGTCGTGCCTCAAGAGGAACATTTTTTTCATAGGCTTTTAAAAATTCTTGAGCTGGGTTGGAGAGTTCAGCAGGGGGTTTTAAGTGTAAATATTGATAAAGGTAGTCTGGATTTGAAAAAAGCCTTCGCGTTGTCCAACTATAGAAAAATTCTTGATTGATTTCGTCGTCAATTAAAAAAAGCTTAGGTTCGATTTCAAAAAGAACGCGATGCCACTCTACAATATTTTGAGTGGGAACAATTTTAAATCCACGTTTGGCGGCCATTCGAAAGATTTGCATAGGATCTAACAGAACTTCTTGGGTATCTAGAAGATCTCGTATGAGACCAAAAATTTCTTGAGAGCTTTGCGCGGCCAACCGTTCCGATCCTCGCCCAATGGCATATTGAAGACCTGCTTCGCTATCTCTGCGATATAAAGCTCGTGTGGATTCCTTATAAGAAGAAAAGGCTTTAGAAATCATCGGGTGATCTTTGGCTGTTCTTAGAAGTTGGGCAATAATTTCTAGCCTTTGTTTTTGAAGAGGGATCCCCAGTTCTGATCGGACTTGTTCAATGGCTTCTTCTAAAATTTTTTCATGAATAAAAAGAGAAAGTTTATCTGCAGGGACATCTAATAAAATCGTAAACGTTTTTTTAATTTGTGAAAGTTGGAGAGCATTTCTTAAAGGGCCCATATTTTCTTCTAATCGAAGAACGGCATTCTTTAATTTTGTTTGAACATAAATATTATTAGAGTCCGCTGCCCAGCTTAAACTTAAAGCGATGCTAAAATAGGCACTTAGGATAGCGGTGAATTTCTTAAGCCAGCCCTTTTTCATAAGAGGAATGAAACTGCAAACCCCATGCCATATTAACCTATTGAAATTGCTTATGTTTATTTGAATATCCATGTTTATGGAGTTGACATCCCTTTCTTTTTTACAAGGCTCTTTAGTTTATGTTAGGCTGAAGAAATCATTTATGGAGCATTTCAAAAAGAATTGGACTTTTTATTCTTTCCTTTTAACGATCTTCATTTTTGCAAGTATTGTTTTTGTTTTGAGTCAAAAAGAAAAAAGTGGGGTGACTATGTTAGAAAGTATTAAAGCGTGGGGCAATGTAACGATTGAGCGCTATAAACTCCCCAATGGGCTTCAAGTAATCTTAGCTTTAAAGCCTGATTCTCCAACCTTTGCCTATTATACGTGGTTTAATGTGGGATCTCGTCATGAGAAAAAAGGAAAAACCGGCATTGCTCATTTCTTTGAACATTTACTTTTTAAAGAATCCAAAAATTTAAAAGAAGGGGAGTTTGATCGTATTATGGAATCCAATGGGGCCAATACCAATGCCAGTACCTGGGTCGATTGGACCAATTATTATGAAGTGCTCCCCAGCGATGAAGAAAAAGTGGAGCTTGTCGTTCGGCTAGAGGCAGAACGTATGAGCAATATGATTTTAAATGAAAAACAAATTAACTCAGAACGCGAAGTCATTAAAAATGAACGACGCTTTCGTGTAGACAATGATGTCGAGGGGACGATGAATGAGCAGCTCGATCACTTGGCCTATACGACCCATCCGTATAGCCAACCGGTCATTGGCTGGATGGAAGATATCACGGGGCTCACGTTGGAAGATTGTATTTCCTTTTATAAAACTTACTACGCGCCCAATAACGCAACGATTGTTATTGTTGGAAACGTCAATAAAAAGAAAACCATGGAATGGATTCAAAAATATTACGGAGGAATTCCTTCGTCTCAAATTGCTCCTGAAAATATTCCAATGGAGCCTCCTCAAACCAAAGAACGAAAAATGATGATTCGCAGAGATGACATCGATGTAGAAAAGGTCATTTATGCATTTCATGTCCCTCAATATAAGCATGACGATACGCCTGCGTTAGAGCTTTTAGGAGAGATTCTTTTTAATGGAGAAGGCTCTAGGCTATATAAGCAAATGATCATTGATGAAGAAATTGCTTCTCATGTGAGTGGCGGCATGATGGATTTAAAAGATCCGTCTCTTTTTCAAATTTCTGTGGCAATGCGAAAAAATCAGCCCATTCAAAAAGCGCACAATCGCGTTTTTGCTGCCCTTGAAAAATTGCAAAAGGAAGGGGTCACTCAAAAGGAGTTTGATCGAGCCAAAAACAGATTTGAAATGTCCTATTACCACTCTTTAGAAAGTGTGAGTGGAAAGGCGCGTGCCTTAGGGCATTATCAAATTATCGTCGGAGATTACAAAGAGCCCATCCATATGATGAAACGATATCTAAAGGTAAAGCTCCCCGATATCCAGCGTGTAGCACAGAAATATTTGGTAGCAACCAATCGTAGTAGTATTGTGGCATTACCCGCTGGTAAATCGGCAGTTAAAAAAGGCCAAGGACATCTAATGAAGAAGAAAAAAAGAAGATGAAAAGGATTATTGTAACTTTCTGCTGTTTCATTCAGTTTATAGCTGTGGCTGCGACAGCCGCGGCTGCGACAAAAGGAGTTGTTATGAAGACATTACCTACAGGACAAAAAATTATTATTTCCGAAGATAAAAGTTTACCGGTTACTCATATTTATGCAGTGCTCAAAAGTGGTTCCATTTGGGATCCTCCAGAGATGGAAGGGATTACTGATCTCATGGGAGATATGCTGATGCGAGGAACTCAAACACGCACACGTGAGCAATTAAGAGATGAGCTAGATCTATTGGGAGCAGAAATTGATATCGACGTGGGGCATGAAAGTATTACGATTGTAGGACAAACCCTCACTCGAAATTTAGATCCTTTTTTAAGTATTTTTTCAGATGTTGTTTTACATCCGAAGTTTGATTCCAAAGAAGTAGAAAAGCTAAAACGAGAAGCCATTTCTGATTTAAAGCAGATGAGAGAAAATGATCAGGCTTTGGTGGGGCGTTTTTTTGCAAGAGAGCTTTTTAAAGGACACCCCTATGGGATGAGTCCGTCTTTTTTGCTGCAGCTGGGGATTTGGATTCGCAATCCCTATCTCAAAAAATAGGGGAGCATTTTAAATCTTTGCCCAAAGGAAATTCTTCTTCATTCTCCTATCCCAAGGCTCCCAAGGTGGAGGGGAAGCATATTTTGCTCATCGATAAACCCGCACGTACGCAAACTCAAATTATAATTGGGCACATGGGAATTGATGTTTTAAACCCTGATTTTTTTCCCTTGATTGTTGCCAATAATGCTTTTGGGGGAGGATTTACAGCCAGGCTCATGCATGAAGTGCGTGTGAAGCGAGGATGGAGTTATGGGGCGTATAGTTGGTTTCGTCCCAGAAAACAACCTGGCGAATTTGGAATGATGGCTTTTCCAGCCACCAAAGACACCGTGGATACCTTAAGCCTGATGCTCTCCTTATATGAAGAGTACACCAAGGCTGGAATCACCCAAGAAGAGTTTGAGCGCTCCCAAAGTAACCTCATCAATGAGTTTGCCTTTAAAATTGATACCGCCCGACGAAAAGTGGGACAACTTCTCATGATTGAGCTAACAGGACTTCCTCAAGACTATCTAGAAACATATCGAGATAAATTAAAAAATGTTACCTTAGAACAGGTCAATCAGGCCATTCAAAAATATAGCGATCCTAAAAACTTGCTGATTACCATTGTCTGCACAGCCAAAGACATTAAGCCTAAGTTAAAATCCTTGGGGGACAATTTTAAAGTCACAGTTAAAAACTTTAAGGAAGACTAGTGGCTACGTTTTTGAATGCAGATTTTACAAATCTCATTCAACAAGGCTCTGTTTTATCTTTTTTTCTAGCATTTGTAGGAGGGGTTTTGGCAAGCCTTACCCCTTGTGTCTATCCCATGATCCCCATTACGGTGAGTTTTATTGCTGGCCGAGCTACTTCTCGTATTCATGCCTTTTGGCTCTCGCTCATCTATGTTTTGGGGATGTCTGTCATGTATACGTCTTTGGGGCTCTTTGCGGTTTTGACAGGAAAAGTCTTTGGCGTATTTACAATGAGTGCTCCCTTTTATATTGGCGTGGGAGGGGTCATCCTCTTTTTTGGTCTTTTGCAACTAGGGTGGCTCCCCCTTAAAATTCCTCAATTTTCTGTCGGTCATTTTAGAGAAGGGGCCAGCGGCGGCGCGCACGCCGAAGCTTTTATGATGGGGCTGACATCCGGATTTATTGCTGCTCCTTGTACAGTTCCCATTTTAGGGGTGATTTTAACCTTCATTGCTACAAGTCAAAGTATCGTGACAGGAACGCTTCTGATGTTTTCTTTTTCTTTGGGGTTAGGGCTTCTTTTATTTTTTCTAGGACTTTTTTCTGGCCTTTTAGCGACACTTCCCAAATCAGGCGCCTGGCTTTTAACCATCAAAAAAATTGCAGGCTATTGTTTTTTAGGAATTGGATTCTACTTCATCGGGCGTGGACTTTTTTATTTTTAATCTGAAAATTCGTAGATAATTTCGCCATCTTGAGCCAAACCCAGAGTTTCTCGGGCAGAGTGTTCTTGAAATGTTTTTTCTCTTTTCATCTTTAAAATATCTTGTGTGAGTTCTTGATTGTTTTTTTCTAAAAAAGTTTTTTGAGCATGAATGCGTCTCAGCTGTTTGTTTAATTTATAAATCTTAATAAGTCCTTTTTCTCCAAATGCTGTAAAAAAAAGAGTGATCACGACGAACCCTCCTAGAAGAAGAGGGAGCCTATGTTTGAGTTGTTCAATCATTATTTAGGTTCGGTTGCAATGGCTAGGCGCGAAAGGCCGGCTTCTCGGGCATAATCCATAATGCGTACCACTAAACCATGTGAAACACCTTGATCGGCTTGAATAATCACTAACGTTTGTGGATTTTCTTTGGCCTGAGCTGAAAGTTTGGTTTGGAGTTCTTTTTCATTCACAGCCTTTTGATTGATGAGCAACTGATGATTAGAACCAATCACAATTGTAATATCTTTTTTATCTCTTTGGATATCTTGAGCAGAAGATTTAGGAAGATCAACTTTCATCCCTGGAGCAGAAACGAATGTTGTGGTCACTAAGAAAAATAAAACAAGCGTAAACATGACGTCAATGAGAGAAGTAATTTCTATTGTTACTTCATCTTTTTCATGAGTGTCTGAAGAAAAATTCATAGATTACTCGTCTGAAACTGCATCCATGAGCTTTAAAGCATGTTCTTCTATTTCTGCGACATGACCTTT
>JACPSU010000035.1:14455-26313 GCA_016193105.1 Deltaproteobacteria bacterium
TACTTTAGCTGTTAAATAGCGATAGGCCACAACCGTTGGGATGGCAATCACAAGACCTGCGATGGTTGTAATCAAAGCCTCTGCAATTCCTCCCGCTAAAGATTGGGCATTGCCCACTCCTTGACTTGTAATGACTTGAAAGACCCTAAACATCCCGGTTACGGTTCCTAGCAGTCCTAGGAGGGGAGAAATATGAGCAATGGTGGCAAGGGCGCCAATATTTCGACTCAGATTTAAGACCTCTTTCTTCCCGACCTCTTCAATGTTTTCTTTAACACGATCTCTTTTTTTTCCATGAAGCGAAACTCCAGCGTGAAGAACAGTGGCTAAGGTGGATTGATTTTGTTGACATGCCAGTTTGACTTCTGAAATTTTTTTATCAGAAATTAAGGAATTTATTGTTGAGAGAAGAGAGCGCGGGATGATTTTTTCTCGTCTAAGGCTGTAGAGTTTTTCTAAGAAAATTGCTAAGGCAGCTATCGAACACAACAAAAGGGGCCACATGACTGGGCCACCTTCAATAAACCATTGAGGCATAGGGGGTTCTCCTTGGGTCAATGACCCTTTTTTTTCTATCCTAGCATGAATACTTACGAAGTTCCAGAAGCTCTTTTTTGTTTTGTCCCTTTTTCTTCTGTAGTTTTTTGTGTTGAATCTATGGTTACATCCATCAGTGCTAGATCAAACACTTCTTCAATGGTGTCGACCAGCTTAAACGATATTTTTCGTTTAATTTCTGCAGGAATATCCTCAAGATCGTTTTTATTCTTGGCCGGCAGAATAATGGTTTTAATTCCAGCCCGATAGGCTGCGAGCACCTTTTCCTTAATTCCTCCCACAGGAAGAATATTTCCACGAAGGGTAATTTCTCCTGTCATGGCTATGTCTTTATTGACCGGTTTATTGGTCATGAGAGAGGCAATCGCTGTGGCAATCGTAGCTCCAGCGGAAGGGCCATCTTTAGGAACTGCAGCAGCAGGGAAGTGGACATGAAGCATCGCATTAAACTGGTCTGGGTTAATTCCTAAAGTTGCTGCGCGAGATTGGACATAGGTGAGAGCTGCTTGCACGGATTCTCGCATCACTTCTCCCAATTGTCCCGTAAGCTTAATGCCTTCTCTGCCAGGAACTTTGGTGGTTTCAATTTGAAGAAGTACACCTCCAATATTGGTCCACGCTAAGCCTTGAGCCACCCCCACTTCACTTTTTTGGAGAGCTTCGTCTTCCAAAAATTTCTTGGGCCCTAAATATTTTTCAACACTATTAGCTTTAATCAGAAAAGGCCCCGTTTCTCCTTCGGCAATTTCTTTGGCGACCTTTCGGCAAATATGGGCAATTTCTCGCTCTAGATTTCTCACTCCAGCTTCTCTTGTGTATCCCTTAATGACTTCTTTGAGCGATTCTTCTGTAAAATGGAGTTGCTCTCGAGTGAGACCATGATCTATGAGCTGCCTTGGAACCAGGTGATTTAGAGCAATCACAATTTTTTCTTCAAGCGTATAGCCTGGAATCTTAATGACTTCCATTCTATCTTTTAAAGGCTCTGCAATAGGATCCAAGAGATTTGCAGTCGTAACAAATATGACTTGGCTCAGATCGAAGGGCGTTTCAATGTAGTTATCTTTAAAAGAGTTATTTTGAGCAGGATCTAAAACCTCAAGTAAAGCAGAGGAAGGATCTCCTCGCTCTCCACTAATTTTATCAACTTCGTCAATCATAAAGAGGGCATTTTTGCTTCCTGCTTTTTTAATGCCTTGAATGATTCGGCCGGGAAGGGCCCCCACGTAGGTTCGTCGGTGCCCACGAATTTCTGCTTCATCTCGCACCCCTCCCAAAGAAATCCGTACGAATTTTCGACCCAAAGCTCTGGCGATGGATTGGCCTAGAGAGGTCTTGCCAACTCCTGGAGGTCCCACCAAGCAAAGAATAGGCCCTTTCAAATCTTTTTTAAGTTTTAAAACAGCCAGGTATTCTAAGATTCTCTCTTTAACTTTGGCTAATCCATGATGGTCTTCATCTAGAATTTTTTTGGCTTTCTGAATATCTAAGGTATCAGCTGTTGCTTCTTCCCAAGGCAGCTCCACAAGCCAATCAATATAGGTTCGAATGACATGGTAATCGGCTGCTGCTGTGGAAAGTTTTTCCAAACGAGAGAGCTCTTTATTGATAATCTCTCTGGTCTCCTTTGGCAACTTCTTCGTTCTTACTTTTTGTTTTAGCTCTAAAAGATCCGTATTGGACTGATCGTCTTCGCCGAGTTCCTTTTTAATCTCATCTAATTGCCGTCTTAAATAGTACTCTCTTTGAGAGTGTTCCATTTCTTGTTTGGCTTTGGATTGAATATCTGTCTCAACTTTAGAAAACTCAATTTCTTTGTTGAGTAGATCGATCAATTTTCTCATCCGAGCTTTAACGTCTAAATGTTCCAAGATCTGTTGTTTTTCTTCGATCTTAAAGTTGACATAGGAAGCAATAAGATCAGAAATCACACTGGGGCCTTCGTCGATATTCATCTCTACAATTCGAATGATCTCTTCAGAATATCTGGGATTTCCGCTGACAAAGCGATTAAAAAGTTCGATCAAGTTTTCAAGCAAAACTTTGGTTTCAAGATCGCTCTGTTCTTTTTCTGCCACCTCTGTAATCTCGGCCATATAGAAGGGGTCTTCTTGAATGTATTTTTTAACTCGGATTCGACAAATTCCTTGAAGCACAATTTGAGAAGAATCTTCTGCCAAATCTACTTTATTTACAATTTTAGCCGCGACTCCATATTCATTCAGTTCAGCCGTCTTAGGATCGGTAGCGGAAGGATCTTTGGGAGCTACCAGAGCAATAATATTATCTGTGTTTTTGATGGAGCGCAAAAGTTTAATGTTCTTATCCCTTCGCACTAAAAGTTGCACAATCGCAAAGGGAAAGACCACTACACTTAAGATAGGCAGCACAGGCAAGGTTGTTGGTATTTCTGACTTTGAAACAGCTTTTGTATGTTTCGTCATAATTTGCCCCCTTTGAATCTCTTATCGGTTAAGACGATTTAAAAAATGAGAGGTTTAATTTTAAAAAAATTAAATGGGGACAACCTTATTCAGAGTCTTCAGAATCATCAATAATTTCAGTAGGTTGGTCACTTGCAGAAATACTTATATAAGTACTTATAGAAGTAATATCTTGAGGGGTGAGCCACTCAAGTTCGTGTTCTATTAAGTAAGCTTGGATTTCTGGACTATAGAGGGTAGGGGCAAAGAGTTGTTCTTGTTCTTGCTCAATTTGGGCATTTTCGCCTCGTCTTTCTTTGCGAATTTTTAGAAGATCTCTTCTTTGGGCATCTGTAATCGTGGCACTCCAGCTTTCATCTTCTTTTTTCACATCGTAGTCATGTTGTTCTACGACAATTCTTCTTAAAAGCTGCTCATGGGTTCTGGGATCATATTTTCCTAACATTTCGTCGTGTCCATTGATGTTGTTATCGGACTGCATGGCAATAATATTAGCTTTATCGTCGTAGTTAATACGCGTGAGGGGGTACTCTATATGGAGAGAGGTTCGTCCGTCAAACTGTCTTTCAATCACAGCTTTGGGATGGTCACTCAACGGTACATCGATGTGAACGGTATACCGAGTTTTGGTGTCTTCTTCTCCAATTTTATGTCGTTTAATCACAAGACGGTGATCTTTGACCCCTTCAGGAAGTTCTACAGATTTTTTAATTTTAATTGTGACGGTATCTTTCACACGATGTACAATGAGATCAAAAGGCTCTAATGTTGGAAGAATCGGTTTTTCTACAACGACAGGAGGAGCCGCCTCAGTCTTAATTTGGGGAGGAGGGGAGGAAGCATCATTCTTGGCTGGTTTACCTTTAGATGGCATTCCACATCCACTGAGTAAAAGCGCACTCACCATGGTTATCATAAAATTTTTCTTCATATTCATATAAAGACTCCTCTAGTGCCTAGGCACCTAGTTTTATAAATAGAGCAAAGAGCGTGCCATTTTTGAGATCCAATGATTTCAAGGGGTTAGAAGAGAGAACTTAAAACTTATGGCTTGCAAGTGACAATTTTTGTTATACAAAATAAGAGTTTATGTCACCAGAGATCCGAGGGTCACAGACCCTTCCACTTTCAGGAATTCGTGTTTTAGATCTCAGTCATCTTCTGCCTGGGCCTTTATGTACGCTTATGTTGGCAGACCTTGGGGCAGAGGTTTTAAAAATTGAGAAAAATCCCACCGGCGATTTAAACCGCCAAATCCCTCCTTTTTCTCATGGAATGAGCTCTTATTTTATGATGCTCAATCGTAATAAAAAAAGTCTAACGTTAGATTTAAAATCTGAGGCAGGGAAAAAACATTTTTTAAAACTTGTTAAAAAAACAGATCTTGTAGTCGAAAATTTTCGCCCGAACGTGATGAAGCGGTTGGGGCTTGATTATGCCGTTCTTTCTAAAATAAATCCCAAACTGATTTATTGTGCCATTACAGGCTATGGGCAAAAAGGGCCCTGGCACAAAGCCGCCGGTCATGACTTAAATTATATTGCGATGAGTGGGATCCTAGAAGGGGCCTCTTATCCTAGAAAAAAAAGGCCGATGCTTCCTACTCAGCTTGCGGATATTGTAGGGGGGAGTCTTTTGCCGGCCGTTTCAATTCTTTCAGCGCTCCATCTTCGAGGGAAAACAAAAAAAGGGTGCTTTATTGATAGCGCGATGCTTCCGGGGACTATGGTTCTTCTCATGATGGTTTTAGGAAAATTTTTTGTGACAGGAGAAGAGCTCTATCAAGAAGAAGATCGGATGACCGGAAAATATCCTAATTACACGATCTATCAAACCAAAGAGGGGCGAGCGATGGCGTTAGCCGCGATTGAGCCAAAGTTTTGGAAAGAGTTTTGCCGTGTGATTAACAAAAAAGAATTTGAATCTTGGATCCCTTTGACAGATGAGCCTGGTTTTCCGACTCGCTCTTTGGCACGCTGTTCGGATCAAAAACTAAAACAGATGAAACGAAAGCTCCAAGCTGTTTTTAAAACCAAGTCCCAAAAAGAATGGATTCATATTTTTAAACGAGAACCTAATTGTTGTTGCACACCGGTCTTAGACTTAAAAGGGGCTATTTCTTTTTTACATTGGATGGGGAGAAAAGAATTTTTTAACCTTCAAGATCCACAGGGGGGAGCTATTCCACAGTGGCTTTTTCCTTTTGGAAACTCCAGTCTATGTCGAAAAAAACATACGTTTCCCCCGAAGCTCCTCTAAAGAAATAATTTGGACTTTTAGATTTGCGTGGTATAATAGGATTAATGTTAAAGCTCTCGTTGTACGTCGGTAGGTAGAGCAAAACAGGGTAGAGAAAAAATATTAAGTTTTAATGAGACTCTAATCTTTTACAATATGAGGGGGAATAGTATGAAATCGTATACGCTGTGGCTTTTTTTCATAAGTCTTATGATTTGTGCATTGACGCTTGTGTCTTCGACAAAAAATGCACATTCACAAGTGACCAGAGATGAAGAAACAGCCAAAGAAGTCGATAAGATTAACCCCATTAAACCCGTGGGAGAAGCTATTGATCAAACCATCAATAAAGTTTCTCCGATCAAAGTTCCTACGCAATCTAAGCTTGTTCAAGATGAAAGGGTCTGCTATCAAAGCTGCGCTCAAGAAAGAGATGCTTGGTTAAGAAAAAGCCGAAGCGAAGTAGATCGAGGACAAGCGTGGGCATCGTACCACAAGTGCAAGAGTTCTTGCCCTGAAAAAGCAGCCAGCCAAAATAAAGATATGGAACGAGGGGCGTTTTCAAAGGATCGGTATCCGACTGGCTCTGCGATTGATCGTCGTTAGTGACAGCCGTAAAGCTGTCAGTCTAAAGAGAGATAATTTTTTCAGACTCTTCTTTTAAAGCCTTCACTTTGAGCTCTACCCGTGTCAAATAGAGGGTTACTTCTTCCAGAAAATCTTCTTCATCACTCGAGGCATCACACATTTTTTTAACTTCTTCGGCCAGCCACTTTTCTCCAGTCGAAAGAATATGCTGCAAGAAGTTTTTTCCCTGTTCACTTAAATTTTTAGCATCCATTTAGATCTCCTCCCGTGGGACGTGTCCCTTGAGACATGTCCCTTGCATTAAAAAATAAATTCAGCTATAGCTAAGTCTAATATGTCGTCACCTACAAGACAAACAGAAATTAAAAGACTTCGAAAAGCCTCGAAGAGGGGACAAAAGCGCAAAAAACGTAACCGTAAGTACGGTACAACACCTAAGCTTCTGCCAACAAAATAAAGCAAAAATGCCCAATATTCTGGTTACGAATGATGATGGTATTTTATCTCCAGGCATTCAAGCATTAGCTGAAAGTTTACGGCGTTTAGGAAAAGTGACCGTTGTAGCTCCTTCTCAAGAACGTTCTACGACTGGGCATTCCTTGACCCTTCATAAACCGATTCGATTAGAACCATTAAAACCTGGATATTATTCCATCAATGGTACCCCAGCAGACTGTGCCTATTTGGCGATTAAAAAATTGTTTCGAAATAAACCTCTTCATTTGGTAGTTTCGGGAATTAATCGTGGTCCGAATTTAGGGAATGACATCCACTATTCTGGAACTGTAGCGGCTGCCCGAGAAGCTACCTTTTTAAAAATTCCCTCTATCGCTATTTCTTTGGACTATTCTAATGATAAAGACAATGGGATGGATTTTCATGTGGCAGCAGAAGTGGCCTATTTTGTAGCAGAGCTTGCACTTAAAAAAGGAATTCCTCCGCAAGTTCTTTTAAATGTGAATGTTCCCAATATCCCAGCGCATGATATTCGTGGTATTAAAATTGTAAAATCTGGATTTCGGTATTATGCAGATACCATTATTGAACAAAAAGATCCCAGAGGGAAAAACTATTATTGGCTCGGAGGAAAATATTTAGGCTATGACAAAGTCGAAGACACCGATTGCAAAGCAGTAGACCATAAATATGTTTCTATTACGCCGCTTCATATCGATGCCACACACCACCTAACGCTCAATAAACTTAAGAAATGGAGATTTAATACGGTTTATGAAAAAATTAAAAAAACTTTATGATTGGGTTTTGCATTGGGCCCATACTCCTTATGGAGTCCCCGCTCTTTTTGGAATTTCCTTTGCGGAGTCTTCTTTTTTCCCAGTTCCCCCAGATGTTCTTCAAATTGCCTTAAGTATCTCACGGCCCGCTAAATCTTTTTATTATGCATTTATTTCTGCGATCGGATCTGTATTAGGAGGAATTTTAGGCTATGGCATTGGTCTTTTTTTAATGGATACCATTGGTTGGCCCATTCTTCGTATGTATGGATTACAAACCAAGTATGAAATAGTTCAAGCCCTTTTCCAAAAATATGATGCTTGGGCGGTAGCCATTGCAGGATTCACACCGATTCCTTATAAACTTTTTACGATTGCCTCAGGCGCATTTGATATTCATTTTGGGGTCTTTGTGATAGCGTCTGCTTTGAGTCGATCTGCTCGATTTTTCATTGTCGCGACCCTTATTTATTTTTTTGGCCGACCCATCAAAGATTTTATTGAAAAATATTTTAACCTCCTCACCTTCGTCTTTTTCGCTCTTCTCATCGGTGGATTCTTAGCCATCAAGTATTTTTTGAAGTAAACTATCATCTAAGGCCAAAGGTAAGTGACAATTTAGGGCTCTTGTCTAATTATTTTATAGTGTATAAAAACATTTCTCCTTTGAAATTAAGTGGCATCTTGTTTGCATACACTTAAGTGAGCAATCAGGAGGATTCTATGGCTAAAAAAATATTTTTTATTCTGGCTTTTATTCTTGCAGCTTCTCGTTTTTCCTATCCTGCTCCTTCAGAGGAAGTAGCAGCAAAAGCAAATCAGCTGATGGCTGGAGTTTCCGGAACATATCGCTGGCAATCTATGTCTACTCCTCATTCGGAACATGAGCGACTAAATGAATTATATGACGACAATACTATTAAATTAACCTATGAAAATGGAGTTCTTATTCTTCATGTTATGCCCTATTCTGAAGAGGAAAGATCTTCATGGAACTTAGAAAAAGTAGAGGAAAATAAAGTTTTCTTCAAGAGCGGCATGCAATATCAGGAAAACTTAGAGGAAGATGGGAATATTCATTGGTATGATTTAACAAATGTGAGCTTGGAATTAGATTTTTCAGCGTCAATTACAAAACTAAAAATTACCTATACAACTTTAGAAAAAATTCTCGAAAAAGAGAGTAAAAAGATTATTGAAAAAACAATACATGAAGGAGCAGAAGAGGGAGTCCTTAAAAAATCAGATGGTAGTAGAATTTTTGTCCGTGTTTCTGATTTTCTGGGGAAAACTGGGAAAATTGTATTGACAGGAAAAAATGGGAACCAAAGAGAAATTCCTATTAGATATGTGAAGTCTCCCTTTTTATCTCTAGAAGAAGATGAATTGTTCCTATTAAAATTAGAAATTAATACCGATGGAACAGGCTTTAAAGAATATGACCTTCTTTCACATGGAAGATTTCACTCCATTAGCTATGAAAAAGATTCTCCCATGGAATGGGTCCCTATTATCAATTATTACAAAGATGGAAAGTTTTTTTCTTGTGTTATCTTTTTTACCCAGAATGAAAACGGTCATTTGGTTGGTGAGGGTGTTTATAAGGTAATTCCGGGAAGTTTAGTCGGAGATGAAGTGCCACATTTTGTTCCACAGGAAAATGGTCTTGTAGAAGAGGGCACCGCCACAATGATCTTGAAAAAAGAATAACAATAAAAAAATTTAAGTGACATGTTTTCGAGTTTATTGTCAGGGCCTTTTTGAACCTACTCTTAAACCCATTTAAATCCTTTTACTCTTACGAACTTCTTCTGTTTTACCGCTTTTGATAAAAACTAAAAAATCGTTCGTTAAACTTCAAAATTTCACGTTTAAAAATAGCATAACTATATGATATTATTAATAAATTATCTTATAGAAATTTGACTTAGTTTGTGGGTTTGATAGAGTGGCTCATCACTTTTTAGGAGGTATTTCATGAACGAAATTTTAAAATTAAAAGATAAAGAACTGCTGGAGAAATTTGGGGTTTTAGTCCGGGAAGAAAAAGAAGCAACGGCTTCTGTGGTTGCGCATTTGGCTGAAATTGATCGAAGAAAGCTCTATGCCTTGGAAGGCTATTCGTCTTTGTTTAGTTATTGCGTTGAAAAGTTTCATTATTCAGAATCAGAAGCCTTTTTAAGAATTCAAGCTGCAAGAGTATCGAAAGATTTTCCTGATGTTCTTAAACTTTTAGAAGAGAATAAAATGACCTTAACAACAATGAAACTTATTTCTCCTCATCTCACCAAAGACAATCAAGAAATGATTTTTAAAGAAACTCATCAAAAGTCCACCCGAGAAGTAGAAAAAGTTCTAGCCAATCTTTTTCCTCAAGAAGAAGAGATTATGGATAGCATCAGGAAGTTACCCTCGTCAGCAGCAGAAAAAACTGCACAAAATTTAACTCGTTGCGCAACGAGTACTTTGGTTAAAAAGGAGGCAGTAAAACCTATTGCACTCAAAAGATTTAAAGTTGAATTTAGTGCTTCAGAAGAACTGACAAAAAAGATTCAACGGGCAAAAGAAATCTTAAGACACAAATATCCAAAAGGAAATCTCGAAGATATTATTGATGAGGCTTTAGAGTTGTTACTTGAGAAGAAAGATCCTCAGAGAAAAATCAGTCAGAAAGAGCAAGGGGCATTTTTAGAGATGCCCTTAGCTCTTTCTGACACTCGTAGGTCAAGATATGTTCCGGAAAAAATAAAACAGATTATTTGGGAGAGAGACGAAGGACAATGTTCATATGTGAGTCCTGAAGGAAAATCATGTAGGGAGAGAAACTTTATTGAATTAGATCATGTTCATCCGTGGAGCTTGGGCGGTAGCTCAACCACAGAGAACCTTCGGTTGCTCTGCCGAACGCATAATCAATGGAGAAGTGAAAAGACGTTTAACTCTCAAGTGGCTAAAAAAAATGGATCCCTCACTTGGTTCGGGATGACAAGTCTTGCATAATTTGCTACGGTTAAAGCAATGGAATCAAAGATTTATACGCTTCTGATTTACTTTCCTATATTTCTCATTTCTTTGACTGTGCATGAGTTTTGCCATGGGTTTGTGGCATTGAGAAAAGGGGATCCGACCGCTAAATTTATGGGGCGGCTGACCTTAAATCCCATCCCCCACATAGATCCCATTGGTACAATTCTTTTTCCCATTTTTTCTATCCTTTTTGGTGGAGTTTATTTTGCCTGGGCCAAGCCTGTCCCGGTCGATCATCGGTATTTTAAGAATCGCGTGAGCGACATGTTTTGGGTAGCCCTGGCGGGCCCTTTTTCTAATTTTGTTCTGGCCGTATTTTCGGCCTGGGCCTATGGGCTAACGGTGAGCTATGGGCCTCAGTTTCTTCAAGAAAAAACTATTTTGATCTTGATTGATTTAACTCAAATGTCGATTTATTTAAATTTGGCTCTTTTCTTTTTTAATTTAATTCCCCTAGCTCCTTTAGATGGATCTAAAATTTTAGGTCGTTTTTTACCCGTAGAGTTAAGACACACGTTTGAAAATATTAATCCCATGTATGGGGCGATGGCGCTGCTTGTTCTTTTTATGACGGGGATTTTGCGCTATATTGCCATCCCCATTTTTTTAGTGGGGCAGGCGCTTCAAAAACTTTTTATTTTTTAGGAATTTTTAAACTATGGCAAAAATAAGAGTCGTTAGTGGCAAGCGATCTTGGGGCTTGATCCCAAAAAAGCGACGATTTTTATTCAATCCCATGTGAAAGAACATGCAGAGCTTTTTTTGCTCCTCTCTATGATTACACCCGTCAGTTGGCTCGAGAGAAATCCCACCTATAAAGAGCAGCTACGGCAGCTTGGGTCAGCGACCCTTCAAAATAAAGATCTCTCTAACTTTGGTTTCTTGGGCTATCCAGTATTACAAACGGCAGATGTGATGATGTACAAAGGGGGAAAGGTCCCTGTGGGCGAAGATCAAGTGCCTCATTTGGAACTTTCCAGAGAGATTACCAGACGGTTTAATCACCTGTATGGAAATATTTTTCCAGAACCTGAAGCCCTGTTAAGTGAAGCCCCAAAAATTCCTGGGACTGACGGCAGAAAAATGAGCAATAGCTATAATAACTGCATTTATCTTTCAGATTCTAAAGAGGTCGTAACTCAAAAAATTATGACGATGATGACGGATCCAGCCCGAAAACGTCGCCAAGATCCGGGAAATCCCAAAGATTGCCCTCTCTTTGATTTGCACGAGGTTTACACGAAGGATGAATCCGTGATAAAAGAGGTAGAGAAGGGGTGCACGACCGCCGGCATTGGCTGTGTGGATTGTAAAAAGATACTGCTTAAAAGTTTACTTCCCTGGCATGAGCAGGTTTTAGAGAAGCGAACGTCCATCATGAAAAAACCAAGTTTCGTTGAAGATGTCTTAAGCGAGGGGAGCAAAAAAGCCCAAACGGAAGCCCAAAAAACCATGGGCGAGGTTCGAAAGGCCATGAAGATATGACCTATCAAGTAAAACTCGATCAATTTGAAGGGCCCTTAGATCTCCTTCTCCATCTTATTCGAAAAAATGAGATGGATATTCGCGATATCGAAATTTCAAAAATTACAGATCAGTACTTAAATTTTATCAATGCCATGCGAACTTTAGATGTGGATTTGGCCAGTGAATTTATTGTGATGGCTGCAACGCTGATTTACATTAAATCCAAAATGCTTCTTCCTAAAACAGAGGAAGAAGTGGTCGAAGAAGAGCTCGATCCCAGAGAAGCTTTGGCCCAGCGACT
>JACPSU010000036.1 GCA_016193105.1 Deltaproteobacteria bacterium
ACAATAGAAAAGTCCAGCTCATTAAAAGGCTCAGGCGGTTTGAAACTGAAATCCGAGATGTCCTCTAGGGATGAATCCGTGGAGTTATTACCCGCTTAACATCCTGTTATGTTTCAACGAGATCCTTCTCCTTGCTCAGGATGACAGAGCACAGTTTTTTAAATCCCATACATTGATTCCAATTTCTAGGTTGGGAATTTTTTGGACTTGAACAGGAAAGGCGGTGACAAAAACTTCTAAAGTAACGGCTACTTTTCCTGAAAAAAGATGCCCTCCAATGACATGATAGTCTGGGCCTGATAACGCCGCATGAATATGAACAAAGGGAGTTCCATTCGTTAACCAAGAAATATTGCCTTGGGCGGACAAAACTTCATAATCTTCTGAGAAAACTTTTTTGTGAAATTTTTTAATGGGTAGATCGTAATATCCCAACTCCACATCTTTGAGAGCCCCAATGGCAGAAAGTGCGCCAAAACCAATTTTAAAATCCTGAGCCACCCTTGTCAAAGAGCTTATGAGCTCTTCTTCACGCACCAAACGAATAGCATAGACTGATTTTTTAATTTCTTTTATTTCCATAACGCTAGCTCCTCAAAGGTTTGAGATGAAATTAAAGAACGATCTTTTAAATCTTGCAAACTTTTTTTAAGAGTCCATCCATCTTTAGGATACTTCAACTCAAAAGAACTAGCCACACGCCGAAAGCCCATCTTTGAAATCTTACCCATTTCAAAAAGAAGTGCCGCAGTTTGCATATAATTATAGGTTGCCATCAAACGATCTCCATAGGTATCAAAAGCCCTGGCCTCTTTATTTCGAACCAAATGAATAAATATTTTTCGCACAACATTAGAAACAGGCGTACTCTTTTGTACTTTAAGCGCTGCCTCGATAAGTTTTTTTTGCTCTCTGCGGGTAAGCTTCTCAGACTTCAGCCGTGCTTTCAGTGCTTTTTCATCCACAGCTTGATTTAAAATATCCGCATACAAAGTATAGACATCGGCATCTCGTTCATAATCATCCCCAAATAAGATCTCTGTAGAGAGAGAAGGCATTTTGAGTCGATGAGTTAACAGACACAAAAGCTTATAAGAAAAATTATTCTTAATCCGAAATTTACCCAAAAGTTTTCGAAGCCTTCGATAATCTTTTAAAATGATTCCATCATGCTGAATGCCATCTAATAAAAACTTTCCTTCTAAAATTTTTTTAAGCCCCACAGGACTAGCAGAAATAAAAAAAAGCGGAGGCAGCTCTTTTCCCCTACGAAGCTCCAAGAGAAGCTCTTTAGCTCCAGGCAAAGACCTCTTATCAATAGAATATTCAAAGAAAAGCTGAACCAATCCTCGAAGAGATTCAAAATTAGTTTGAAGATACGTTTTATCTACATCCCAAATGTAGATATCTTGATCGAAGGTGTCTGGAAGGCTGCGATACTGAAAATACCTCATAAGAGATATTCAGGGATGGGATATTTGTCGACCAGCATGTGTTTAATATTTGAAAAATCATCCTTTTGACGTTCATCTTCAAATTTAATTCGAACAGCCATAAGCTCCTTAATCACATCTGGAACACGCGCATGCTCAAACAAAATCTTATAAATCCCTTCAGTAATAGGCATAAAAATATTAAATTTTTGCGCCACAGTATGGGCCGCTTGAACCGTATATACCCCTTCAACCACCATATGAATATTTTGTAAAATTTCATCCATGGTTTTGCCCTTCGCCAATTCTCTTCCAAAGGTTTGATTACGGCTGTGCTGGCTATAACAGGTTGCAATCAAATCTCCAATGCCTGAAAGACCATAAAATGTTTCAGGATTGGCCCCTAAAAACTTTCCATAGCGCGCCATTTCAACAAGGCCTCGAGTCATTAAAAAAGCTTTCGCATTGTTTCCACTGTTTAAGCCCGTGGCCATTCCACAGGCAATGGCGATAATATTTTTGAGCGCCCCACCGATTTCCACCCCTTTAATATCTTTATTGCCATAAATTTTAAATTGCGGCTGCTGGATCACTTCAATCACCTTATCAATAACCTCTTGATAAGACGACGCAATGACGCAACCTGAAGGATCCCCTTGAATAATTTCAGTGGCAATATTGGGCCCCGAAAGGGCTCCCACTTTTTTACAGCAGGTTTCTTCTTTTAAAATTTCACTCATCGTTCGAAAGGTTTTATTTTCAATCCCTTTCGTTCCACTGACAAGGATTTGATCCCCCCCCACGCACGCTCCCAACTGATTTGCCACTTCTCGAAAAGATTTTGAAGGGACCACAATAAAAATAAGCTCACAGTGCGTAGCGATATCTCGCAAGACGGTTGTCGCAGAAACAGAGTCTGAAATTTTTAACCCTGGCGTATAGGTATGATTTGTTTTTTGGTGATTCATCTCTTGGACAGTTTCTGGATTTCTACTCCAGATCATGACAGGATGGCCTGCTTGCCCAATTAAATGCGCAAGCGTTGTCCCCCAATTTCCACTCCCAATGACTCCAATCCCTTTAGCCATTCGCTCCACCCCACATCATATCTTCTAAATTATATCCCACAAGTCGGTTATGGTAGTAATAAAGCAACAATAAATCTCCCACATGGATTTGATCCCCAACACGATACACTGTTTTTCGATTGTGATAAGAACCAAAAATTTTAAGCGCTTCATTCACAATATCTTGAGAATCCTTGGCTACTACGTCTTCATCAATAATACGCTGTTGAATGGCCAATTGCTGAACCAATGCCCTCACCTTATCTAATCGTTCATAAAGATGGACCAAAGAAATGGGTTCTCCATAGGTATGCGTTCGAAGAAGTTTATAAATATCAAAATCAGGATAACGCTTGGCGATCATTTCATAGAGCGTAAAAGCCACAAGATTTGTGCTCAGCACTCTATTATTTCTGTGGAAAACATCTAAAAGAACCGCCCCCAACTCTTTCGTATAATTTTGATCCCGATCCTCCTCGACATCCACCACACCATCTTTTTTAACATACCGAGAAATATCAATGACACGTCCATGCGCATCCCGAGAAACGCCCTCTTCATCGACACGGTTTCCAAAAGGATCTAAGGGCTCTCCAAAATGAACAAAAACTTTGGAGTCCAACTTCATCATGTTCCACAGATAATCCAAAACACGCTTAGGTTTTGAAAACTCATCATTTTCAATAATGTAGCGAGATTGGCCTGAAGCCGCTAAAAAATCATCAATGAGGGTTTCTGCTTCTAAGGTCAAATGGGAATTTAAATTTACAGGGATAATATAAATATTAGGATTGGGCTTTTGGCTTTTTAAATTTCGGACATACGCTTTTAATGTCGTTCCCAAAAGTCCCAATTTCAGTCTCTTTTCTACAGTCCCCGAACGACTTCGTGTGCCCCCCGGGAAATAAAGATTGTGATAGCCCAACTCCATAGAACAGGCCGCATATTCCTTGAGAACATCTTTATAAAGAGGATGAATCCGAAGGCGATCTACTTTATACGCCCCTAAGTTATTCATAAAATAACCAATCAGTTTATTTTTAAAAAGATTGAGCCCTGCCCCATACATCACAGGAGGCAAGTCCGCATAAAAAAGAGCAATTCCCATTACAAGTGAATCTAAGTTACTAACGTGTGTGGGGGTAAAAACCAGAGTTCCCTTTTGACTTAATTTTCGGGCCCAAGCCATATGCCCAGAGAGAAAAATATTTTCATGAATATTGGAGCGCCTTAAGGTGACAAGTCGCTTTAAAGATAAGGTATTTAAAAGAAGCGTTAAAAAATGCGGGAGCGCTTTTGTAGCTAACGTATAAACAAAAGGGCTAAAATTTCCAAGAATCTGCTCTCCATAATGTTCAATAGACTCTTTGAGGAGCGCCTCTCGTTCGGTTTGGGAACTTGCCAAATAGGTTTGCTTATAATTTTCCCAATATTGAATTTTTCGTTTTCGTTGCCCGTGTCTTTCAACCTTTTGGATTCGTTTCTTCTCCCAATAGATCATCTCCTCTAGAATTTGCTCAATCTGCGCTTCGTTTTTTTGCGCGTAGACATCAAAGGTTCGCTCTTTGACTTTTTGAATAAGAAGTTTTTTTTGTTCAGCTTTAAATTGAAAAAGATCCATAGAATTTTTAGGAGAGAAACCGTCCCCTACGGGATTTGAACCCGTGTCGTCTCCGTGAAAGGGAGATGTCCTAGACCGGCCTAGACGAAGGGGACACACTTATAAACCATGTGAGCCGTGATGGACTCGAACCATCGACCCTCTCATTAAAAGTGAGATGCTCTACCAACTGAGCTAACGGCCCATATTCAAACACCAAAAGCTTTTTTATATGAGAATCACCTAGGAGTGTCAATTCAAAACGATTAAACACTTAATTTTAAAAAGAAAAAGGGTTATGGCGAGTGATTGTTTGTTCACGATCTGGCCCCACAGAAATCACATCAATAGGCGTTTTGAGTCTCTCTTCAATCAAATGAATATATTTTTGTGTGGCCACGGGTAAATCTTTAAAATCTCGAATAGAGGTTAAATTCTCTTTCCAGCCTGGAACTGTTTCATAAATAGGCTCACATTCTGAAAGTTTTTCACTATCTACAGGATAGGAAGAGAGCTTTTGTCCCTTCCATTGATATCCCACGCATAATTTAATTTCGGAAAGTTCACTTAAAACATCTAGCTTCATCACAGCTAGGGATGTAATCCCACTGGTTCGAATGGCATATTGAAGGCTCACTAAGTCAATCCACCCGCATCGGCGTCTTCGTCCTGTCGTCGTTCCAAACTCATGCCCTACTTTTTGAATTTTGTCTCCTATTTCATCTGTAAGTTCTGTGGGGAATGGCCCTGTTCCCACTCGTGTCGTATAGGCTTTTGAAATCCCAAGAATCCCCTTAATCTTTAAAGGGCTCACTCCTGCCCCTGTACATACAGCCCCTGCGACAGTATTTGAAGAGGTCACAAAAGGATAGGTTCCATGGTCAATATCTAACAAAACCCCCTGTGCACCTTCGAACAAAATCTTTTTATCTTTTTCAATTCCTTCATATACAAGCAAAGAGGTATCCCCAACATATTTTTTAAGACGTTGCCCATAGATAAAATACTCATCCACCATTTGATCTAAATCTAAGGGCTCTTCTTTAAAAAATTGTGTTAAGAAAAAATTTTGTTCTTCTAAAATAGGAGCAAGCTTTCGACGAAACTTATCTTTATCCAATAAATCCAACACCCGAATTCCGCGACGTGTAATTTTATCTCCATAGGCTGGCCCGATCCCACGCCCTGTGGTTCCAATTTTAAGGCCATCTTTTTTATTTTCCCGGGCCACATCAATCCGTCGGTGATATGGCATAATAACATGAGCACTCTCACTCACAATCAACTCAGAATCATCTTTTAAAAATCCTCGTTTTTTAAGCGCTTCGATTTCTTCCAAAAAAATCTTAGGATCTAAGACAACCCCATTTCCAATAATATTTTTCTTGTTCGGATGTAAAATTCCAGAAGGGATGAGATGTAGAAAAAAAGGCTCGCCCCCCACAACGACCGTGTGACCTGCATTATTCCCACCTTGGTAGCGCACCACCATATCGCTTTGGTGAGCTAAGATATCGACGATTTTTCCTTTTCCTTCATCGCCCCATTGCACACCTATGACAACTAAACAGCTCATATTTTTATAACAAAAGTTGCTTTACCATAATTACGTGAGGTAATTTTGAAAGCTCTTGAAGTATATCATCATTAATGGGCTGGTCAATATTGATCAACGCTAAGGCTTCCCCTTTTTTAGAATCCAATCCCAATTGGAATCTAGAAATATTGATCTTATTTTTGCCTAAAAGCATACCAAAAGATCCAATGACGCCTGGCTTATCTTCATTTCGAGTAAATAAAATATTGCCCTCTGGCACGGCCTCAAGAGAAAAATTGTCAATTTGCACAAACCTGGGCTCATCTTGATTAAAAATAGTTCCGGCGGATAAAGATTCATTTCCATTCGCTTTTACNNATTCGATTTTACTGTTACAGAAATTAAGCTCGTATATTCGGAGGGTTTATTAGAGGTTGTGGCTTTAACATCAATCCCTCGCTCTTTAGCCACCCAAAGAGCATTGACATAATTTACAGATTTTTCCAAATGCTGCGTCAAAAACCCTTTTACAATGGCAAAGGTCAGAGGCTTAATATCTTGCTCACCAATCTTTCCGCTATATTCAATCTCTATTGATTTTAAATTTTTAGGATAAATCAGCTGCCCTTGGAAAGATCCCAGTTTTTCGGCCAACACCAAATAGGGCTTTAAAGAAACCATCTGCTCAGGCGAAAGAGAAGGCATATTGACTGCATTTCGAATCGCCCCATTTTTAAAATAATCAATGAGCTGTTCTGCCGTTTCAATCCCAACCTTCACTTGTGCTTCTTCTGTTGCAGCTCCCAAGTGAGGAGTACAAATGACATTGTCTAATGTAAACAAGGGATGATCTCCTGGGGGTTCTTTCACAAAAACATCCAAAGCCGCCCCCGAAAGATCCCCTGCTTTCAAAGCTTCATAGAGATCGTCTTCATTTACAATGCCTCCTCTGGCACAGTGAATGAGGAGTGCATCTTTTTTCATTTTTTTAAGGGCCTGTTTATTAATTAAATTTTTGGTTTGATCTGTCAGGGGCACATGAACGGTTACAAAATCAGAACGCTTAAATAATTCCTCTAACGAAACCAACTGAACCGAAATTTTTTCTGCCGCTTCTCGTGTTAAAAACGGATCGTAGGCAATGACTTTCATTCTAAGTCCCAGTGCTCGGTCTGCAACAATCCGCCCCACATTGCCAAGTCCAATAATCCCCAATGTTTTTCCAAAAACTTCAGTCCCCGTAAACTTTTTCTTCGCCCACTCCCCCTTTTTTAAAGACGCTGTGGCCTGAGGAATATGCCTGCACAACGACAAAAGCATCGAAATCGCATGTTCAGCAGTGGTCACCATATTTCCAGAAGGAGTGTTCATAACAATCACCCCTTTTTTTGAGGCTGCTTTGACATCGATATTGTCTACTCCAATACCAGCCCTCACAATGACTTTGAGTTTTTGAGCACACTCCAATACATCTGAAGTCACTTTAGTTTCTGAACGAATGGTCATTACATCGTAGGCAGGAATAATTTCTTTCAGTTTATCAGGGGTTAATGCAGGTTCGATATCTACTTTAAATTCTTTTTCTTTGGAAAGGAGCTTTAGCCCTTCTTGAGACAACGATCCGCAAACCAAAACACGTACCCCGTTTTTCATATGCTATCTCTAGCCAAAAGTCGCTCCTGCAAACGCTCCACCCCTTTTCCAAATGGAATTTGAGCCCCTTCTTGTTTTAAAACTTTTTCCAAAGCTGCAAAAATAGAAATCAAATCTAGAGCATCAATATAGCCCATACAAGAAATTCGAAGAATTTTTCCTTTCAGCTGATCTTGGCCACCGGCAATCGTCATTTGGTGACGATCCCTGAGCTCACGAACAATTTTTTGGCCATCAATTTTCTCAGGAACACGGATCGACACTAATCCATGACTGGGGCTTTTGGCAAAAAGCTCAAGCTCGAGAGCTTGGGCAGCTTCTCTCATCGCATCAGAATAGGCTTTGTATTTTGAAAAAACATTTTCTTTTCCATTCTCTTTAAAATAGTGCAGCACTTCTCTTAATCCAAAAATAAGAGATACCGCCGGTGTATAGGCTGTTTGATTTTGAGTAATAGCTTTTAACTCTTTTGTAAAATCAAAATAATATCTGGAAAGTTTTGATTTTTTTTGCTGCTCCCAGGCTCTGTCATTTAAGCACACAAAACCTAAACCTGGCGGAAGCATCAATCCCTTTTGAGAACCACTGACGAGGACATCTACTCCCCATGCATCCATTTGAAAGGGGGACACCCCCAAATAACTAATCGCATCTACCACCAACAACACATTTTGAGTTCGTGTAAAAGCTGCAATCTCTTGAACAGGAAAATCTACGCCTGTGGAGGTCTCACAGGCTTGAATCAAAATTCCTTTGGACTCTGGATTTTCTTTAAAAGCTTTTTCAATTTGAGTTCGCGTGGGAGCTTCCCCCCAGGGAATATCTAGCGGCACCACTGTCAACCCAAAGGCTTTGGAAATACTCCCCCACCGCTCACCAAATTTACCCGCTCGCACTACAATCACCTTATCTTGAGGTGAGAAAAGATTTACAATAGTTCCTTCCATTGCCCCTGTCCCCGAAGAAGCCAAAAGGAGAACCTCTTGTTTTGTCTCAATGAGATCTTTAAGCCCTTTTCGTACTTCTTCTAGGATCGCAATAAAATCAGCAGACCTGTGGTGAATAATAGGCTCAGACATGGCTTTGAGAGCTTGAGGGAGCACTGGAACTGGCCCGGGGGTGAAGAGTCTTATTTTGCTCATCATTTTAAGGAGTTACGCTATGACAAGGTGCGTAAAAAGTCAAGAAAAGGCGCGCATGCACAGCTTTTGTGCCTAAAAGTGACAAAAATTGCTTGATTTTTAGGCAAAACTACTGTAGAGTAGGATCCTCAAATGGCATTATCCGCACAACAAATCCAAGACTTCAAAAAACAGCCTTTAGTCAAATCTTTCTATAAGTTCATCGAAACGCATCGTCTTCGTGAACAAGCTTTCTCAATGATGGAGAAGCCTGATCGCTTTTCTATTCATGAAGATTTAGAAACAAGTGACGTGGCTAGTTACGAAGATCTTTCCTAATAACGCGAGCGTTAACAGACTGGCTTTTTTTCAACCATTCTGTTGCAAATTGTCCTGATTGAATTTCTTTTAAAATATTTTTTAACTCATCTTTCACAGTTTTATTAATGAGACGAGGGCCACGACTCTGCCCCCCATAAGAGGCAATCGGACTAATGAGTTTTTGCATCCCTTCAAAGCCATTTTCAACTAAAAGATCCATCATACATTTAAATCCCTGAACGCATTCTAAATACGCAAGTTCAGAAGAAACGCCTGCCTGAACTAAAGTTTCGTAGGAGGCTTTCATCAAATCTAAAACACCTCCACATTTCACCGTTTGCTCTCCAAAAAGATTTGAAATCGTTTCTTCTTGAAATGTGGTTTTTAAGACAGTGGAACATCCAATAGCTTTGCTATAGGCCAAAGCTAAATGCTGGACTTTTCCAGAAGTATTTTGGTGAATGGCAACGCAGGCCATCACATCTTCACCAGAAATATACGCTTTTCTAAATTGCCCTCCAGGCATTTTAGGAGCAATTAAAATGATATCTACAAAAGAAGGAGGCTTAATGAGTTTAAAAAAAATACTAAACCCATGAGCAAAAACAAGGGTCATCCCTTTTTTTAAAATAGGCCCTACAACCTTTTGATACACCGAAGCCTGAAATTCATCCGGAAGCAAAAAACAAATAAGATCTGCTCCCTCTAACGCCTGAGCAATGGGGAGAGCTAGAATCTTATCTTTTTTAGCTTTTTTGAAAGAAGGACTCCCAGGGCGTAGCCCCACAACAACGTCACAGCCACTCTCTTTGAGGTTGAGCGCCTGCGCCCGCCCCTGCGACCCATAACCTAGGACAGCAATCCTCTTATTTAAAAGAATATTTTGATTTTGACGCATTTTCATTTTGTCAGAAAACCCCTACCATACTCCAATCCAAATGTCTTTTCGCTTCTCCACTGGTTATGGGTTTGACGTCGGGTTCTTTTATTCCCCAACAGCCTTTTTCTTAGATGAAATAACCAATTCTCCGCCTTCTCCAGAAAATTTACGAAGGGTAAGATTGATCAAGGTTTGATAAGGAATCCCTTCTTTTTTTGCCAGTTCTTGATAAAAATCAAGAATATCACTATCAATCCTTAAAGTTTTTTGAACTTTCTTGGGGCGATAGAACTTTCCTCGAACGGCATTTTTAAAATTATATTCTTTCTTCATATTGTTTCTTCTCCTTTTTGGTAGCTTTGCGAGCAGAAATAATGCGCATGATTTCATGCTCTACGGTTTCTTTATATGTATGTATGTATAACCACTAGTAGTTCTCCTGTAACTGACTGCCCTAAAGTGATCCACCGCTCTTCAATATGTCTTTTTTCATCTAAAACTGAAAGGTGAAGGGGATCGTCAAAAATACTTACTGCAAGCTCAAATGAGATATGGTGTTTTTTAATGTTCGAGACATTCTTCTTATGATCCCACTCAAACAACATTGTAACTACATTGTAGTTTATTTTAAAGAAAAGTCAAGTTTCTAGTAAACCCATCATTATGATTGTAAATATAGGGATATATTTAGTAAAATAAGCGGGTGCGCTATCATCGGGGGTATTTGGAAAGATATTGGAAGTTCCTCTATTCCTTAGATGCATTTCTCTTTGTCGTTGCAATTTTCTACATTCTTTCCTTAGTGATCGAGGCGGGATTTGTTCTCACCCCCCAACAAAAACTCATCCTGGGCTATTTTAATCTTTTCGTTTTAGGCATTTCTCTTCTAGAACTCCTCACTAAATTTGCACTGAGCTCTTCTAAGAGCTATTTTTTTAGCGATGAATATTGGGATGTTGTTTTTACCAGCTTACTCTCGCTCGTCACCTTATATGTCGTTTATGTCCATTTTTTTGAGAAGGGCCTTCCCTTCCACCCTGCTCTTTTAATTACTCCCCATGAACTTCATTTGCTCTTATTTCGTACTGTTCTTCTGATTAATGTTTTGATTCAATTTAAAGAATTTAATAAAATTATTTTGGGACTTAAAATTACCCCCTCTCAGCTTCTGGTGGGGGGATTTTTTCTGATTATTATTTTAGGAAGTCTTCTTCTATCGCTTCCTCATGCAGCCACTCAAAAAACTTCTTTTATCGATGCTCTTTTTACATCAACCTCTGCCACCTGCGTTACAGGCCTCATTACCTTACAAACGGGCACTCATTTTTCCTGGCTAGGCCAGTGGATTCTCATGGGTCTTATGCAAATCGGAGGCCTGGGAATCATGACGTTGAGTGCCTTTATGGCTCTCCTTTTAATGGGGCGCCTTGGAATTGAAGGCCGAAAAATTATGACAGAAGCTGTTGAAATCAAAGGCCAGCATCAACTTTATTTTCTATTGAAAGAAATTATTGTATTTACGTTTATTATGGAGGCCATAGGCACCGCCGTCTTTACCTGGCGATTCTATCCCCTCTTTAATAACTTCTCCAAAGCTCTTTACTTTGGACTCTTTCATTCCATCTCGGGTTTTAATAATGCGGGGTTTTCTCTTTTCGCAGATAGCTTGATTGGTTTTCAAAAAGATCCTTACATTCTTATCACCATGAGCCTTCTCATCATTTTAGGAGGGATTGGTTTTTTGGTCATCGCAGACCTCTTAAATTACGTCACAGCGGATAAAAAATCACATCGCTTGCGTCATTTATCTCCCCAAACAAAACTTGTTTTGGGGTTAACGACCGCCTTAATTTTGGGAGGAACAGCTCTGATCTTCTTTACTGAAAATTCAGGAGAATTTTCAAAACTACCTCTCCCCTATCAAATTCTAAATGCTTTTTTTATGGCAGTGACTCCTCGTACCGCTGGATTTAATGCTGTAGACATTGGACTTCTAAGCCCCGCAACTCTTTTAACAGTTATGATGCTCATGGTCATTGGAGGGGGATCCGGATCCACTGCAGGAGGGATTAAAGTGAATACGCTAGGGGTTTTGATGGCCCTTCTTAAAACAACCGTTTTAGCCAGGAGCAAAGCTGTTATCTTTGAAAGAACAATTCCTATTTTTACCATTCATAAAGCCATTGCCGTCACTTTTTTTGCAGCCTCACTGACCACCTTTGGAACACTTTTTATCCTTATGCATGATAACTTTCCTTTTATACAAACTCTCTTTGAAATTATCTCTGCATTTAATACCGTTGGGTTATCGATGGGAATCACTTCTCAGCTCAGTGATTTTGGCAAAGTAGTTATTATTATCATGATGTACTTGGGCCGTATTGGGCCCATCGCGTTTGTCGTCGCTCTCGCCAAAAAAGAAAAAGAAGAAGTTCGTATTGACTATCCTGAAGAAAATATCGTAGTAGGATAAGCCTTAGGCCTTAAGATTTTTTAACATTTTTCCGAAAAGAAGCTTGGAGTTCAAAGATGAAACAATTTGCCATTATAGGATTAGGAGACTTTGGTTTTAATGTAGTGGAGGCCCTTTCTAAAGGGGAGGCCCAAATTATTGCCGTAGATAGCGACCCTGCAAAAGTGGCTAAAGTCAAAGACATGGCCACTCATGCGCTACAGCTCGACAGCACCAATGAAGAAGCCCTTCTAGAAGCTGGCATTCCGGAAGTAGATGCGGCGGTCATTTGCATTGGAAGAAATCTCCAAGACAACATTTTAACGACCGCCATTTTAAAAAGACTGGGGGTTTCTGAAATTATTGTGCGTGCCTCTTCAATTCTCCATGAACAAATTTTAAGAGAAATCGGAGCCACGCGAGTGGTCAATCCCGAAAAAGATTTAGGAATTCGAATCGGGCGACAACTCTTATTTTCAAAGCTCGAAGACTCCGTTGATTTGGCTCAGGGATATGTATTGGCGGATGTTAAAATCCCCAAACAATTTATTGGAAAAACGTTGGGAGAAATTCAGCTGCGGAAAAAATATAGACTCAACGTCATTGCCATTAAAAAAACAAAAAAGCTGGGACGCAGAGCAGGAGATCAATCTGTTGTCCAAGAATATAATAGCCTTCCCGAAGCCAATGATGTCTTAGACTCAGAGTGTTTATTGGTGGTTGTGGGACAAAAAGAAGATATAGACCGAATTATAAATCTAGACTAACACACGCGTGTGTTAAAAGCTCATCCCTTCTTGAACATTTTTTAATTTCTTTTGCATGAGAGAAATCAGTTCATCGTAAGATTTAGTCGTGATGACGTGATTAAATTGGCTTTTTAAACTATCGGTCCACCATTCTCCCTCAAGATTGACATCATAAATTTTCCACTGATTTCCCCGCCTGATCAGACGATAGCGAAGATTCACTTCTTGATCTTTAACACGAACTTTACAAAGCACATCCGCTCTCTTTGCCTTTTCTTGGCCCCCCTCTAAAAAAGTCGGCTTCTTATAAGTAAACTTAACATCTTTAAAAAATTCACGGGCCCGAGGATACACAATCCCCTGCACCAGTTCTTGCAAAAGCTCTAAAAATTTCTTTCTTTCACTGGCTTTTACAACCCAATATTTGTCTCGCCATTTTTTGGGCATAGAATCTGTCCCCAACTTTTCAAAATCAATAAACTGGGCAATTTGCTCATGAAATTTTTGATTAGTTTTGCGATATTCTTGAAAAAGAGCCTTATCCTGAGAGACGGCGTCTTTCATCTGCTGATCAGCCACAATATTTTTGGAAATAACAGAAACCAGAGCTTCGATCGTTTGCGTTGGACCTTTGTCTTCTGCAAAAGCTGTAGTAATAGCAAAAAATAAGAAAAACCATCTCATTACGAATAATTCTACAGAAGCCACCTATAAATGTAAAGTGGATAGCTTTTGAATCAAGAGAGAAACAGAGGGGCGATCGTCTGGACGTTGACTGGGATATCCAAACCGATAGACTCCATCCCGATCAAAGATAAAGTCTCCTCCAAGTTGATAAATATCTTCTTTCGTTTTTTCAATCTTTTTTCCTTCGATCAGATATCGTGCATAATTCATCATTGTCTTCGGATGAAAAATTTGAAAAAAAGCCCCCCTTTGTAATCCTAAAAGGTGATAAAATTTCCGCTCTACATCGCTAAAAATGGGATACTTCCACTGATGAATCTTTTGATAGGATTGAAGAGCACTTGAAGAAGCAAAAGCAACAATCACCACTTGCGCTCTAATCTTTTTAAGCTCTTCGTTATGACGTTGCACCTCCCCGAGGTGCTCTTGACAAGAGAGTCAGGCCAAATGGCGAAGTAAAATAAATAATATTGGAGAGTGACAAAGAGTTTGAACATCAACGGACTCTCCACGAATATTTTGTAAAACTAAAGAAGGAAGCCTCTCCCCTACTTTTAAACTTGAACTTGTCATCTTAACCTGAGTATACTTCATAAGATCATTTTGAAAAATAAAAAAAATATAGTCATTGCAGTAGTCATCTTGGCACTTATAGCCATTTACTTTTTAACTCCTTTTAAACATATTTTTACACAATCAAATATTGAAAGTATTAAACAATGGATTCTCCAAAAAGGCCCCCTGGCTCCAGTATTCTTTATTCTCCTCTATGGCATGGCAACTGTTATCTTTATTCCTGGTTCTATTTTAACCCTTTTGGGAGGACTGATTTTTGGAGTATCTTATGGAACTATTTTCGTTTTGATTGGCGCAAACATTGGGGCCCTTGCTTGTTTTTTCATTGCTCGCCGCTTGGGACGTAAAACCATTCAAGGGTGGCTTCATAGCAAGACAGAAAAGCTGGAAAAAAAAATTAAATCTCATGGTTTCTATGTTGTCTTTTGGTTACGCATCATCCCTACATTCCCATTTCCAGTTTTAAATTATGCCTTAGGACTCACAAGCGTTACCTTCAAAGATTATGCCTTGGCTTCTCTCCTAGGAATCATCCCAGGCACGTTTGTCTACGTCAGCCTTGGAAATGCCGCTTCTCATGTTTCTTTATCCGATCCTAAAGTGTGGGCTGAACCTCAAGTCTGGGGGCCCTTTTTACTTGTTATTTTACTTTCCTTCATCCCAAAACTTTTTAAGAAAAAACAAAAAGAATTAGAAAATCTTGCCGATGAATGAGGCTACTTTTCTAGAATTTTTGTCTTACATTTATCGCTGATGTAGCATTCAAGCCTACCAAGAACGCTCAAAACCAAAAGAAGAAGAATAGTGACGCCAACAGCTAAAACATAGTGCCCACACCCAATGGCTAATCCCAGGGCACCCACAACCCAAATGGTTGCAGCAGAAGTCATTCCCTGAACCATTCCTTCTCCACGAAAAATACTTCCAGCCCCCAAAAATCCAATTCCTGTCACAATACCAGAGGCTATTCGGGCAGGATCGGCTCCTTGAGAACCAGCCATCATGGCCACTTTTGCAGAAAGCATCATAAAAAGTGTCGCCCCTAAGCAAATAAGAATAGTCGTTCTTAGCCCCGCAGGCTTTCCATTCATCTCTCGTTCTAATCCAATAAGACCCCCTAAAAAAATGGCCATGAATAATTGAAAGCCTTCATTGACAACAAATTGATAACAAACCTGTATCATAAAAACAGATTAAACCTTTTTAAGAGTCCATTTCAACACATTTGAGTACTCTGGCCCCTGAGATTTAAGCTTGCCCTAGTCCAAGACTTTTAAGCGTTGCTATATCTATTCCCTTCGTATTGCAACAGTCCGCTAGTTTTCCATCGATCACAACAGCTGGAACACGTTGAATGCCATAGTGTTTGGCCTTATCTTGACATTCATTCGTTGCACACCCTTTTTTAAGATCATACACAACGACCTCACAGCCGGGACAGGCTTCTTTTTTAATTTTCTCTAAGGCACTATCACAGATGGAACATCCTGCGATGAATACCTCTATTTTTCGTTTTGCCATACATATCACCCCCTTCTAAGTTTAGTCTAAGGGATGTATCTAGGTATAGAGTCAACTATTTTTTATATTTCTCGGTAGCCCATTTTTCAGCTTCTTTCACATTTCCCAGGCAGCAGCTTCCTTGAGGATTTCGAACTTCACACGCACAGAGTCCTTCTTTGATATTTTGGGTA
>JACPSU010000037.1 GCA_016193105.1 Deltaproteobacteria bacterium
CAAAAAATTTGCTTGGGGAGGCCCAAGCACATCAGGTGGAGTTTTTGTTGCCGCGTGATCATGTGATTGCACAAGAATTCAGTGAAACCTCTCCGTCTCAAGTGACATCCGATAGCGCTATTCCAGATGGATGGATGGGGCTCGATATTGGCCCAAAAACGATTGAGCTTTTTACCCACGCAATTCAAAAAAGTGAGACGGTGCTTTGGAATGGACCTGTGGGCGCTTTTGAAGTTAGCCCTTTTTCGACGGGAACCTTAAAAATTGCTCAAGCCATTTCTCAAAATAGAGGGTGTACGGTCGTTGGGGGAGGAGATTCAGTTTCAGCGATTAATCAATTTAAGTTACAGTTTAAATTTTTTCATGTTTCAACAGGAGGCGGCGCATCGTTAGAGTTTCTGGAAGGAAAGGTTTTGCCAGGTATCGCCGCACTAGAACTATGAGACAAAAAATATTGGTAGCCAACTGGAAAATGCACAAAACAGGCGCAGAAACTGTTTCATTTTTTAAAGAATTAAAATCCTTACTGCCTAAAATAATGTCTGGCACCCACGTGTCAGACACCCATGTGTCTGACACCACAATTGTGGTTGCTCCACCTTTTACTTCTTTGGAAACAGCATCAAAGTTAGCTAAGGCGTGTGGTGTAAAGCTTGCCGCCCAAAATATGCATTGGGAAGAAAAGGGTGCATTTACAGGAGAAGTTTCCGCTCCCATGCTTAAAGCGCTGGGATGTGAGTTTGTGATTTTAGGACACTCGGAACGAAGGCATGTTTTTTTTGAAACAGATGAGCAAATTCACAATAAAATTAAAACAGCTTTGAATCAGGGGCTAAAAGTCATTTTTTGTGTGGGAGAAAAATTGGACGAGCGCGAAAGCAATCAAACGTTTTCAGTTTTGGAAAAGCAACTGAGTTTAGGGCTGGCCGGGGTGAATAAAGCTCAGCTAAGTGAGATTGTGATTGCTTATGAGCCGGTGTGGGCCATTGGGACAGGAAAAGTGGCTGAGCCCGCTCAAGCAGAAGAAGCCCATCGATTCATTCGGCGAAAAGTTTGGGATATGTATGACATGGATACGGCAGCGGCTCTCCCCATCCTCTATGGGGGGAGTGTAAAGGCGCAAAATTTTAAAGCCATTTCTTCCGAGCCCAATGTGGATGGAGCTCTGGTGGGGGGGGCGAGTCTTGAAGCCAAATCTTTTATTGAAATTTTAGAACAGATGTCATAGGGTCAAAAAACAATGGTTTCATTGGTTATTATTTTACATGTTTTTGTTTGTGTCCTTTTAATTTTAGTTGTCCTTCTTCAAGCAGGAAAGGGGGCAGACATGGGCTCCACATTTGGTGCAGGTGGGAGCCAAACTGTATTTGGAAGTGGAGGCGCAGCTCCTTTTTTAACAAAGCTTACGACCGCTGTTGCTGTGATTTTTATGCTCACATCCATTGGGCTTACGATTTTATCTGCCCGAGGAGCTAAAAAAAGTGTTGTTGAAGGGATTACCGCTCCGCAAACTTCTGAACCCAAAGCTCCTGAATCCACTCCTCAGCCCAAAAAATAACTTCATAAACGGTTGAAAATTCAAAACGTCTTAAGTATAGTTGGTTGATTTTTAATTATGCGCGAGTGGTGAAACCCGGTATACACGCAGGCTTGAGGTGCCTGTGCCCGAAAGGGCGTGGAGGTTCAATTCCTCTCTCGCGCACCATTTTTTCTTATAAAGTTTTTGTTGAAATTATAATGAGAATTCACTAAGAATAAACATCATGGCATTTGTTATTACAGAAAAGTGTTTAGACTATCAGGGACAAGTCTTTATGATCATTGATCCTGAGACTTGCATTGATTGCGGGGCATGCATTCCAGCTTGTCCTATTGATGCAATTGTGGATGCGGTTGATAAAGATCCAGCCTATGGAAAGATCAATGCGGAGCTAACGCCAACGTTTAAAAATAATCCCAAAGTTCCATGCCGTCCAGCTGGCGATCCACCTAAAAAGCCTACAAATAAACGGGTTTAAGATGAACTCTAGATTCATTTCATAAATACATAGACAGTATAGCTATCTGCTACAAATGCATCGACAGATCCACTTCTAACCCTATTATTCTGATTATAGGTAATATTAAGTTGGGCACAATTTTTAATAGCCTGAGCCACTTTTAGGGCACGACTTTCATGATCTTGGCCTATAAATCGAATCAGGTAGTATTTATGATTGCCGGAGTTGCTACGCGTTCTAACTCTTACCGTTGCTTTACTTTGATTTGGTTCTACAATAACAACAGTAGATCTTAAATCATCGGGAGTTGCTATTTCTTCAGAAGCATAGAGAAGAGTAGAGTGAGTTATTGCCAATAGACTTACCAGGACTATATAAAATTTATTTTTCATATGGATTTTCCCTAGTTGTCATTGAGCGAAGCGAAGAGCCTAGATCCTTCCCCCCGCTTGCGCGGGGGTCAGGATGATCATTGTAAACTACGCTGCTCTTTTGGGCTGAGTTTGAGCTTTGGGTGTTTCAGTGCAAGTATATTTGCTGTGTTGTGTCCATTCTTCTAGTCCGCCTACGAAACGATAGACATTGGTAAAGCCAGCTTTTTCTAAGAGTTCAGCGGCTTTATGGCTTGCTTCACATTTTGTGTTGGCGCAATAGACCACAATCCAATCGTGTTTTGCAAAAAGCTGAGGAGCTTTTTGAGGAATTTGATCCGTTGGAATATTGAGCGACCCTGGAATATGACCTTTCAAAAAGTCTGTATTGGACAGGGTGTTGATCAAAATAGGATGGTTTTTTCCTGGTTCGATCATTTTGAGTAGTTCTGGATAGTTGAGTGTTTTCATGCGTTTTTTCTCCTTTCAAGAGAGGTTAATGTTAGTGACTATACCCTCTATCGGCAGCTTCCCAGAAAAGTTTAAGAAAAAAGTAATTTTTTTATTTTATTCTAAATTGAGCTTGGTGTATGAATGAACTCTATGAGTTGGGAAAGAGTAGTTTCAGTACAAGAGTTGGAACACAAAAAAAGCGCTCTTTTGAAAAAGGGCTCCAAGCAAATTGCTGTTTTTAAAATGGGCTCAGAGATTTTGGCCGTGGACAACCGTTGCCCTCATCAAGGCTATCCATTAGTTCAGGGAACGGTGGATGCGTCTGTTTTAACCTGTAACTGGCACAATTGGAAGTTTGATATGCGAACAGGGAAATGTTTGACCGGAGGGGATAATGTTCGTACCTATCCTATTAAAATAGAAGAGAGCTTTGTGTGGGTGGAGATTGCAGAACCTTCCAAAGAAGAGCTGACGCAGACGATTTTAGAGGGATTGAAAACAGCTTTTACTAAGGCAAAATATGGAAGAACCTCTCGTGAGTTAGCGAGGCTTTATTTTAATGGAATCGATTCTACGATCGCGATTAAAAAATCGATCGAGTGGTCTTATGAAAAATTCAAAACTGGAACCACTCATGCTTATGCAGCCTGCTCAGATTGGTTGCGGCTCTATTTTGAAAATATTTCTAATCCTGAAAATCAACTCATTTGTCTGACGGAGGCTATAGATCATATGGCGGGGGATGCCTTAGGGGAGCCCTTCGTTTCTTATTCTAAAGATTCAGTTCCTTTTTCTGAAGAAGCATTTATTTCGGCCATTGAAGCAGAAGATGAGAAGAAAGCGATTGCTCTTCTTCAGGGAGCGTTAAAGAGCGGGCTTCATTTTGAACAATTAGAAAAGGTTTTTACGCACGCAGCCCTCATGCATTACAACGATTTTGGTCATGCGCTTATTTATGTGACTAAAACAGCAACGGTGATTGAGTTTTTAGGAAAGGAAGTTGAGTCTCCTCTTTTGCTTTCTCTAACAAGAGCTTTGTGTCACATGACACGTGAAGATTTGCTTGCTGAGTTTCAAGATATCTCTCGATATTCGTATCAATCTAGTTATGAGGCCCTGTTAGAGATGAATGCAAAAAATTTCTTATATTTTGATTCTCGCTTTGAAGCTGCATACGATAAACCCGTAAGTGATAATGTGGGCTGGCTTGATGTGACCCATCCCATGACCTTTGCCAATGCCGTGCGGGTGCAATGTCAAAAATATCCTGAGTTTTGGAAGCAGGGGCTTTTGCAGCTTTCCTTTTTTCATGGAAGAAATCTTCCATATGTAGATACCGTACAAAATGTTTCTTCTTGGGCGGTCAAAAACAAAGATCATTTTTTTGCTGAATGTGTTGAGAAAATTTTAGATCATGGATTCAATGACCGAGTCCAGGCGGCCCATCTTTTAAAAACTTTTTGTGCGGTGAGAGAAGAAGTGGTCCATAGTCAAAATGAAACGACTCAAAAAATACTTTTAGCTGCGTTGAACCGTTATTTTCATAGCCCTTTAAAATTTAAACATATTCGTCGGGCCGCTCGTCAAAATATGAGTTTGGTGGGTAAGGATTTTTAAAGGGGATTTTCAAAATTAATTTTCTTGACATACTGCATCATTTTTAGCTAAGCTCGAGTTAAATCACACGATCATACATGAGGAGGCCAGCTATATTTTTGTCGTAGATGCCCTGCCCAAGGCTATCGACAGATCCGTAACCCGTAAAAAGAATTGGATTTTTAGGATGTGTGGCCTCAAAGGTGACGGTGTCTTGGGTTCTTATAAAGCGCTGAGGAGAACCCAAGAACTTCTCTGTTTGAGGGTCTAGAAACCAAAAATTAAATTCTTTGAGTCCTACAGAAAAAGGAGCAAGCATCAAAGGCTTTGAAAGAGATTGAGCTGGCCATTTTTGATTATGAATGCCAGGAACAAATGTTTGAGGGATTAAAAAGGGGGGGAGTTTATCTAAAATAAGAATATCGTCTTCAAATCCACGTGTCCAATTTTCATATCCATAAACGAAAAGATTATTTTTTTGTTCGGGGCGAATAAAAATTCTGGGACTTGTTTT
>JACPSU010000012.1 GCA_016193105.1 Deltaproteobacteria bacterium
ATACTATATTTATATAGTTTTGTATAGTTTTATATATCTTAAAGAAGAATGCGAGGAATTCAAAAAAAAATGCCAGGCGTTTTAAGCACCTGGCATTTTCACTTAAGAGATAAATCTCTTTTTACATTACAGGATATCTTCCCATTCTCTGGATAGGATAGCTGGGCGAAACAGCGGGCGCAGATACTCCTTTATCTTCAGAAGGTTTTATTTCTGAAACCTTCTTCTGCTCCTTAGCTTCTTTATCTAAACCGACAAGCTTATCCATGTTCTCCGTAATGGTCTTTAGAGCTTCTGGTTTATCTCCAGAAGAAACAATGGCTAGTATCTGCTTCTGAAGCTCCAGTTTCTCATTGAGTGCTTGAATCTCAGCTTCTTTAGCAGAAACTCCAGCTGTTTTTTCTTCATCAGTCATTGAAGATTTTTTGATCCCTTCAATGGTTTTATAACTAAGATTAATTTGAATGTCTAAGAACTCAATAATACCGGACAATGCAGTCACACATGTTTCAATGAGCTTATTTTGCCACTCGATATTTTCAGGATCGTGACGATGATTATAGACAGCCCTTTCAAAATCAGTCATCAGATCTTCGATTGTCAGCTCACCATCGCCCATCTCTGTCGTCGTACCATCGAAAAGGTCATACAGGAGCCAAGCGGTACCAAGGCCTGAAGCCAAAATACCCACATATCTTAAGCCTCGTGCACCAAAACCAAATCCACGACGGATAAGATAGCTTCTGTTAGCTTTCGCAAATTGACCAGCAGCCTCTTTTTCAATGGCAGCAAGTCTTTGAGCTGTATCTTTATTTATAGCATCAGCTTTTGCAATAGCCTCAGGTTTTTTACCAAGCTCTTCTTTGAAAAGACCATATGCATTGTTTATATGAGCTTTAGCGTGTCGAGCTGACATACCAGGATTGGCTGCTCTGATTTTAGCAATCTCCTTCTTAAGTCTTCCGTAATAGGCTTCAGTAACTTCGCTTAAATCTGTTTTAGCAATCTTGTCCAATGCCATCGTCCCCTCTCTTTTATTCAAAGCAACATCTGCAATCTGAGCAGGTCGAACAACTGCATAATATAATGCCGCACGTTGAGCTGCATGCTCCAAAGGATATGATGCTCCAAGAAAAATAAGGCCTCCTACGATAGAAGCCATTTCTAGCTTTAATCGTCTCACTCGCTCCTCTGGAGAAAGAGCTTTGATCTGCTCTATCGCATTAGAAACGGCAACAGGATCAAGCGCATCTTCTTCTTCACCTTCAGTTGCAGCTTGCGGTTGTTCTCCTTGAGAGAGACTATCTTTTTTGGTCTCATCAGAAGATGTAGACTGATTCTGTGTTGAAGTTGGGCTTTCATCCCCTTTTTTGGGGCTACATCCAACTGTCGAAAGAGAAACAGTTACCAGTGTAATCATAAGTAGCTTTAAGTACTTCATAATAGATCCTCCTTAGATCCTTCGCCCTTCGGGCTCAGGATGACATCCCGTTATCTCAGGATGACTTATTGCCTTAACAGCACCTTGCTGTCAAGCATGCACAAAAAATAAGCAAAATGTATACCAGATATCTCTTTCATTACCTACTCCCTTGTAGTCTTTATGTTTTTTCAACTTTATGCTTAAAATTTAATCTAAAAATAGCTGTAGATTATTTTGGCGAAGTGCCATTTTTTGTCACTGATTTTTTCTTAGCAAAAATGGCTTCTAATTTCGGCATGGTTTCGCGAAGAATGGTTTCGGCTTTAGAGCGATCAGAACCTTTTACCTCATACATTATTTCTTTTAGAGAGACTGTCACTATTTTAAAATATTCAATGAGCCCATCTTGTTCTTCATAAAAGGCCTCAAGGTCTTGATAGGCGGCTTGCTTGTCCTGATCCGAAACATCTTTATTGGCCTTTAACTCTTCATAGCCCAAAATCATCTGATTGGACTCATACTCTAATATATTGACCACATCATAAAGATAAGCCACCGTTGATTGAATGAACCGATCTTGCAAATTAATATCTGTTGGATTTTTCTCTAAAATCTCAAAATCTTCTTTTAAAAAATTAAATCGATCTTCAGGGCCTATCTCATCCCCAGGGCCTCCTGCTTCCGTCGGATCCAACACAATTTGCATCACCCCTATCCCCCACATAAATGGACATGCCCATTTCCCAAGTCCAATGGCCCTTCCAAAAAGACTCGAAAGTCCTTTTTTCACTGCAAGCCCCGTGGCGGTTCTTGTCAAAATGATTTTGGCTGCCAACCGTTTAGCAACAGCTTTTTTAAATCCAATTTTTTGAATCATTTTTGTTGCCCCCTGATAAACTCCTTGGGCCACTTCTAACTGAGCTTTTTTGGTCATCGTGGGAGCCAGTTTCCAGTAGACAGAATTAAGTCTAAATAACGCCTCTTCTGCTTTTGCCCCCACATTGAGCACCAAAAATCCACCTACCATCCAGGCTAGTCCAATGCCGACTCTGGCAGGCGTAGAGGGGACCTCTGACGTATCAACTTCCACAGGAGGTGTCACCATGCTGGCATCTAAAATTTCTTGAGCTTTCTTGCGATCTTTCACTTCAGCCTCATTTACTTTTTTAAGGATTTCTAAATTTTTTTCGAAATACTCGATCGCCTTACGATGTTCTTTGGCATACTCTTCAAATGCTTTTTCAGCAGACTTAAGATCTTCAGCCTTGGCTTCACTTTTAAGAGCCTCTAATTTACTTACATGCGCGTTGTACTCCAATTTCAAAGCATGAATAACATCGGGCAAATAGGCAAGAACATCATGAATGACACGATCCTGCTTTTCGATATTTTCAGGATCTGCCGCTAAGATATAGACACTACGTTCTAAGTCCTCAAAGCGATCTGCGGGTGAAATCTCTCCATCCCCTAATTCTGTAGGTTCCAAAACAAGCTCTACAATACCCAGCCCAGTTAAAGCCAAGCCCCCCAGCATCGCAGCTCTTGCTCCCCATAAAGCGACTCTAGAAGCTCCCCGTTTAAGGGCTAGATTTTTAACTAAAGTTCCAGGCATCATCGCGGCATATTTTTTTATAAATGTATTTGCAATGCGGTGCGTTCCATATCCAGCGGCCGTAACAAGGGCTCCTCCCATCATCATGGCCAAGCCAGATCCCACACGAGATTTTTCTGAAATAGTGTATTGCGGAACAGTGACCCCCGAATATCCTTCAGAATAATCTTCTATCTCAGAAGGAGAATCCTCGGCCAATGGCTCAGATTTCTCTGACTCTACCGAAGGAAGAGCTTTGCTGACTGTGTTGGGAGATGGAATAAGATTATTTTCTTTGGAGTTATCTCTGGGGGCACACCCTAAGGTCAAACTTAGAATAAAAATTATTAAAATAGAACTACGTTTCATGGCACACACCTTTCCTCCTAGTAATGAAGAGCAACATTCGTGCCAAAAAGATACTCCCCTAACCTATTGAAAACACTGGGACTTATATTTTACCTCAGAGGCTCCCACGCCCAAAGAAGTCACCTTCATTAACAATTTTTGTCACCTTTGACACTCTTTTATTCCCTTTAAAGTTCAAATTAAGATCAAATTTTCTTGGCACAGCATTTGCACTTTTTTTAGGCAGATGATATGTGTGCATGCTTTTGAAAGGAGCTTATATGAAAACTTTAGTCGCTCTATTGATTTTAACTTTAATGATGGGATGTGCTCAAAAGGATTCTCCTGAACAAGTCCCTCCCACCCCTCCTCAAGTTTCTGAACAGCCCAAAGCTCCAGACACACCAGAAGCTACAGTGGCTAAGATTACACTCCCAGATGTTGAAGGAACCAACATCACAAAACTCTATACATATCTATTAAGTCTTAAAAACCAATCCCACACGGAAATGCTCTTTTCTGCGGCAAGTGCTTTTGAAAAAGCATTAGAATTGGATGACAAAGGCATCAAGTTAGAAAACTTTAAAAAAGCATATGACACAATCCATTCTGTGGGACAGTGGGAAGGAAAGAAAGCGATCTGGGGATATCCTGGATTAGAAGCCATTGAAAAAACGCAAGTTTTTCTTCTGTCTGGTTTAGATTTTGATAAGACAATCGAAATTTATGAATTCTTAAGAACTCTCAGATATAAATATTATTCAGCGGCAGAAGGAGTTTCACTTTATGATGGCAAAGAAGCATTTGAAAAAGCAGAAGAACTTGCTCGTGGCGGAAAGTTTGAAACCATTAAAACGTATTATACCTATTTCGAAAAACAGTATGGTTTTAAGCTTGCTTTTGATAAAGCTGAAAAATTAGCTTCTTTAAATATCGACTTTGAAAAATTTAAAATTGCCTTTGAAAAAATCTCTCGCGAAACATTCATACAACATGGGAATTGGCAATCTTATCGTAAAGCAATAGAAGAAGCTTTTGAAAAAACAATTACAGATATGAACGCTCCTGTTGTCATAACCCCAGATCCCGCACCCGCTCCTGAAATGGCCGCCCCTGCTCCTGCTCCGACACCTGTTGAAGTTGTTCCTCCTACAGTACCACTCCCTCTCCCCGTCCTAGAAGAACAACCCCGACAAGAAGAACCAGCACCTCGCTCCCCTGAAAATGAACAAGCCTTCCAAATATTAAAAACAAAGCTGGGAACCGTTACAGAAGTTAAAAATTTTGAAAACTTAGACCTTTCTAAAAGCATGATCATTCTTATAGCCCATAATGTTGCTCTTTCTTTTAGCTATATACCCGCAAGAGAAACATTAGGAGTAGAAAAAGGAATTGTTACTTTTGATTCAACCAGTAAAAAGGCTTATCTAAAATTTAAACAAGAAGCCATTGAGGATTCAGAAAAAAATAAACAGCCTATCATCTGGTTAGATGAAACAATGCCTGCCGGAACACGTCTAGAAGTCATAAAATC
>JACPSU010000013.1 GCA_016193105.1 Deltaproteobacteria bacterium
ACAAAGTCATAACGGACATCTCGTAAAAGCTTTAACGTCTCTTCAAATTCTTCGTTTGTTTCTCCAGGAAATCCCACAATCATATCTGTTGAAAGTGTCACATCGGGAACTTTTTTTCTTAGCTTTTCAACACGCTCTTTGTAATGCTCAATCGTATACCAACGACGCATGGCTTTTAAAACACGATTGCTCCCACATTGAATGGGAAGATGAAGATGTTTGCACAAATTGGGGAGTTTCTCATAGCACTCAATCATCCCATCACAAAAATCTTGAGGGTGAGGGCTTGTAAACCGAAGGCGTTTTAAATTTTGAACTTGGGACACGAGCTTTAAAAGGCTTGGAAAGCTAAATTCTTCATAGGCATAAGAATTAACATTTTGTCCTAAAAGCGTAATCTCCCGAGTTCCTTTTTGAACCATGAGCTCTACTTCTTGAAGAATGTCCCTAGGGGATCGACTCTTTTCACGCCCCCTCGTAAAAGGGACAATACAAAAAGAACAAAATTTATCGCATCCTGTAATAATAGTGACATAGGCAGAGACAGGACTTGCCTCCTTCCTTAAATAAGAAAGCGAAAATTTAGGATTCGTATCAAAAGCTGTGACAGCAAATCGAGATTTAGTTTCTTGAATGCGGCCCAGAAGATCTGGCAGTTGCTCGACCTGATCCACCCCAAATACCAAATCTAAATGAGGAATCCGTTTTAAAAGCTTATCTCCTGCTTCTTGAGCCACGCACCCACCAATCCCGATAATAAGATTTTTATTTTTCTCCTTAAATCCTTTTAAACGTCCCAAATCACTCAAAAGCTTTTGTTTGGCTTTTTCACGAACTGTGCAGCTATTAAAAAGAATCAGATCTGCATCCTTAATCCTTTGCGTTGGCTTAAAGTTTAAGGCTCCCAAAAGCCCTGTGATACGTTCTGAGTCGTACACATTCATCTGGCAGCCATAGGTTTTGAGATAAAAATTGGGCATCGGTTTTATGTTTTAGTGAAATTGCATTTTAGAGTCAAACCCTATATATAGGCATGCATGTTGAAACCGCGGATTAAAACACATTTAAAACCAGCATCTTTTCCCAAAGACTATATCCAGCTTATTTATGAGACCTTCCAAGAAAATTATAAAAAATACTTGGAGTCTAATGAACAAGTCATTATAGAAGGCGCTGTCTATCCCAAAGAAATGCTCATCCGCCTGACCCTGATGTCTTCTATCAAAACTTTAAGTTGTACTGCCTCTATGGATCTCAACACTAAAAAAAATACCCTTGATAATCACGTCCATGTCTTGATTGATTCTTTGGGTTCTTTTTTTGATGAATATTTTTTAGAGGATCGGGATGTCACAATTGGCGAAGCATGGAAATCCTATGACCTGAGCACTGAAACCGTTTACATGAAGACATCAACGACGAATGAAGTTTTAGAAAAAGAGACAGACAAGTTATTAAAGACCACTTAGTGTTATCTTTTGATCTTCTTAATAATATCCCCATAATCATCCAAGAAATCTAAATCAGACATATTTTCTAAATCGAGATCATGTACAGATTTTTTAAAGCTTTCCTCACTTGAAAGATCTTTTTTAATCACATCCAAATAATCATCCGGAAATTTCTTTGTAATCGCTTTAATGTAGCGATCCAACATCTTTTCTTTTGACTCACGAGATAGGTTTTTTGTTTTTTGCCACGTCATCATGTAGTGGAGTCTACAAAATTTTCCTGTGGTGGCTGAATGGGGACACTCTTTGTAATGACACTTTTTTAAGGCAACAACTTTGGCGGCTGTCATTTGAAACCTCCTCAGCTAAAACTACGTTCACTCTACTCATCGGAGGATTATTAAAAAAAGATTAGAAAAAATTTGAAAGAATTTTTTGAGAACGAGGCCCATGAGCTATCATATGGATATCACGAGTGTTTTCTGATGCCACCCGAAACTCAAGCTCTAAAAAATCTTTGGGTAAAAGGGCTTGAGCCTTTTCAAACCATTCAATAGCACAAATCCCCTGTCCCTGTAGATAGAGATCTAACCCCAAGCTCTCTGCTTCTGAGCCTTCAGCCAAGCGATAAAAATCCATATGAAAGAGAGGTGTCTTTGAACAGGCATACTCATGAATAAAGGCAAAAGTAGGGCTTGAAACAGCATAACCATCTAAAATTTTAAGCCCTTGTGCAAGCCCTTGGACAAATGTTGTTTTTCCAGACCCTAAATTTCCTCGTAACCCCAAAACATCCCCTTTTTCTAAAAAAGAGGAAAGTTCTTGGGCCATTTTTTGTGTTTGGTCAGGACTTTCCAAGCTTCGTAGTACTGTCTTCATCACGATCTTTCTCTACCAAGGCAAAAAGAATTTGACAATCCCATATCCAATCAAATAAAGTTTCGAACTTATGGACATTTTTACGAAATGTAGAAATTTTACAACAGCCAAAGAAGCCCGAGAAGCAGGGCTCTATCCTTACTTTCGTGTCATTAAGAATGCTGAAGGGGGAACTGTTTTTATTGATGGCCAAAGAAAAGTCATGGCCGGATCCAATAATTACTTAAGTCTCACCTCTCATCCTAAAGTTTTGGCTGCCGCCAAAAAAGCAGTCGATCAATATGGAACCGGGTGCTCAGGTTCAAGATTTTTAAATGGAACGATTGCACTTCACATTGAGCTTGAAAAACGCTTGGCCCATTTCATGCAAAAAGAATCCGCTTTGGTCTATAGCACAGGCTTTCAAACTAATTTAGGAACTATTTCATGCCTGGTCGGGCCAAAAGATGTGATCTTTTCAGATAGCGAAAACCATGCCAGCATTATTGAAGGCACACATTTAGCCGAAGGACCCACGGTTGTTTTTAAACATAATGACATGGCTGATTTGGAAAGGCTCCTTAAAGAACATAAAACTGCCTCTGGAAAACTGATTGTAACCGACGGTGTTTTTTCTATGACAGGAGATATTGCAAGAGTAGATGAAATTGTGAAGCTCGCAAAAAAATATGAAGCTCGCGTTATGGTTGACGACGCTCATGGAATTGGGGTCTTAGGAAAACTGGGTCGGGGGACTGCAGATCATTTTAAAGCTACAAAAGATGTTGATATTATCATGGGAACTTTTAGCAAATCCTTTGCTTCTCTGGGAGGATTTATTGTCGCCTCTGAAGAAGTCATTGAGTATGTGAAACATCATGCTCGTTCTTTTATTTTTAGTGCTTCCATGCCCCCTTCTGCCATTGCTGCGGTGATTGCAGCGCTAGATGTCATGGAGACAGAACCTGAGCATATCGAACGCCTTTGGGCCAATACTCGAAAAATGAAAAAGGGATTTGATGAGTTGGGATATGACACTTCTCCTTCTCAAACGCCCATCATTCCTATTAATATTGGAGATGATTTAAGAACACTTTTCTTTGCCAAGGCCATTTATGATGAAGGGGTCTTCACAAATCCTGTGTTGCCACCAGGCGTTCCCAAAGACCAAAGCCTCATTCGTACAAGCTTCATGGCCAATCACACTGAAAAAGAATTGAATATCATCTTGGATGTCTTTGAAAGAGTCGGCAAAACCTGCGAATTAATTCATTAAGATTAGATTAAAATCTCCCCTTAAAAAATTAGACACCCTTTAAAAAGTCAGTACAATAATAGATATAGAGGTACGTTTTTTCAGCATGAAGGTTATTCGTTTATTTTTTTATCTACTCATCATGATTGGGAGTTTTTCCCTATCCTGCGGAG
>JACPSU010000033.1:0-9152 GCA_016193105.1 Deltaproteobacteria bacterium
CCATAGGTAAACCAAGAGCCAGATTTTTCAATCACATGGTAATCTGCTCCTAAATCAACCACTTCACCTAAGAATGAAATTCCAGTTCCATAAAGGATATCAAATTCCACTTGTTTAAAAGGGGGGGCGACTTTATTTTTCACGATCTTAACTCGGGTTCTAGCGCCCTTGACTTGTTCTCCTTCATTAATGGCACCAATCCGACGGATATCAAGCCTGGCTGTAGCGTAGAATTTTAGAGCGTGTCCACCAGTGGTTGTTTCGGGATTCCCAAACATAACTCCAATTTTCATCCGAAGCTGGTTAATGAAAATGATCGTTGTTTTGGAGCGACTGATACAAGCGGTGAGTTTTCTCAAAGCTTGAGACATGAGTCTTGCTTGAAGTCCCATATGGGAATCTCCCATTTCGCCTTCAATTTCTGCTTTAGGGGTCAGTGCTGCCACAGAATCGATAACCACAATGTCTACGGCGCCACTTCTTACTAGGACTTCAGCAATTTCTAAAGCTTGTTCTCCGGTGTCAGGTTGAGAAATCAAAAGATCGTCTGTTCGAACGCCAAGTTGCCTAGCATAAGTAACATCTAAGGCATGCTCTGCATCCACAAATGCTGCAATGCCTCCAGCCCTTTGGGCAGAAGCAATCGCATGTAGGGTAAGGGTTGTTTTTCCGGAAGATTCAGGACCAAAAATTTCAATGACCCGTCCTCTGGGAAATCCACCCACCCCCATGGCGATATCTAATCCCAGCGATCCTGTTGAAATGGCAGGAATGTCCGCATGCAGACGGCCTTCGGCGCCTAGTCGCATGATGGATCCTTTCCCAAATTGTTTTTCAATTGAGCCAATGGCTAGCTCGATAGACTTATTTTTTTCCTTTTGGGTATCTGTTGTTTCGGTTGTTGTCATGATGGCCTCCTTTTTAAAGTGTGAACTAAAATTTTAAAAATTGCTGTTGATGCTTTCCTTCTAATTTGACTGCGACTGCCTGAAAAATGAAGAGTCTTATTTTTTATATGCTGCCCTTGCTCAGAAATCAATGAGAAACACACTGTCCCCACCGGTTTTTGCGTTGTGCCTCCTTCTGGGCCTGCAATGCCGGTGACAGAGAGGGCGTAGTCACTTTTAGAAAGTCTTTGAATGCCTTGTGCCATGGCTTGGGCAGTCTTTTGAGAAACTTCCCCATGTTTTTTGATCAAAGAAGGTGAAACTTTAAGCAATTTTTGTTTGGCCTGGCCAGAATAACTAATGACTCCAAAGCCAAACACCTTTGAAGCTCCAGGAATGGAGGTCAGTCTTTGTCCAATGAGCCCTCCCGTGCAGGATTCTGCGATAGAAACCGTTTCTTTTCTTTGTGTTAAGAGATGAATAATTTTTTCTTCAAGTTTCATAGCCATCCTAAATAAAATGCAGTTTGAAGACAAAGCCAAGCATAAACTCCGGCCAGAACATCATCTAAAACGACCCCCCATCCGCCAGGTAGCGATTTTTCAAGCAAGTTTATCGGGGGAAGCTTTGTGATGTCAAAAAATCGGAACAATAAAAAAGCTAACAAAACTGTTTTTAAGGTGAAGGGGATAAAAAGAAGAGCAATGCCCATGCCACAAATTTCATCAATGACAATTTTTCGTGAGTCTTTTTCTTGCCACATTTTTTCAGCTTGGGTGCTCACCCAAATTGCAAAAAAAATAAAGGCTGTGAGCGAAAGAAGAGCTAGGGGTTTGGAAGTAATGTTTAAGGCGTAGGCCAGAGGAATTCCTAGAAGAGATCCCCACGTGCCCGAAGCTAATGGGAAAAATCCAGTTCCCAATCCTGATGCAAAAATCGTAATAAAATATTTCATACCACGAGTGGTCATATAAAAAGATTTCTGATCATAAGAGATTCCTTATCTCTTATGCAACAAAAACCCTTACAAGCAAAAACTATGCCAGATCTATTGTGGCTTTGGAGGCCAGATGTCACTTACCGTCAGAAAATCTCGAGGTTGTCCAGTTGTAATGACGCGGTAAGGATTATCTGCGTACTCAATTAAGTAAAGCGCTGGAGGAATATTATTTTTTGTTACACCTTCAATCACGCTAGCAGGTGGATAGAATCCGCCATCCCAAATACTTGCTGGATAAAGTTCAAAGGTGAACGAAATAATTTTGTGTTCTCCAAAAGACCAATCGGTTGTGTCTCCTGATGTGATGTAGAGGTCACTCGATTGCTGGGGTTTATAACCCGTCATTCGCCCCATGGCTTGGGCCATCGTCTCATGTACTTTAAACGCTTGCTGATCTTCAATGCTGTCATACGTATACCCCCAAGGGTATAGAATAAGCTCGCTAAACGTATGGTAAGAAAGAAGCGTTGTGATATTGGGATGGGTATCGATAAAGGCTTTTACAGCCTGCGTTTCAGGTTCAGAAAACGCAGAAGTCCCTCGATATGTTTCTGAACTTGGATCTGATCCCGCACCTTGGCCACCCCACTTATATCCATAGTTTCGGTTTAAATCCACGCCATAGATGCTTTGTGCTCCGCCCCCCTGTCTATTTTTTCTCCACCATTTGTAGGGTTTATCGGTGATGTCGTAATCAGTTCCATCAGGGTTTACGAGAGGAATAATCCAAATTTCTCTCTCATTGACCAAGCGAGTTATTTTTTCATCTTTTCCATATTTTTCTAAAAGATGTTTCATTAAGAAAAAGGGGACTTCAGTACTTAAATGTTCTCTGGCATGATGGGTTCCTAAGAAAAGAATTCCCGCTTTTTCTCCTTCTTTTGTTTGTGTGCCACTGATACGCACCATCCAAAGGTCTCGTCCTTCAACACTTTTTCCAATGCTAGAAATAGTTGCAAGGTTTGAATGGGCTTGAACCAGCGCTTTCATCTCCGATTCTAACTCTTGAAGATTGTGAAAGGCTCCATCTCCAGGAGGAAAATCAAGTAAAAAAGCAGGGGTAGAGGTGGTCTCAAATACAAATCCTTTGGCTTTTAGATCCTTCAATTGATTGGAATGACATATTCCTACAATATAGGTGTCATGGATTTCTTCAATGGCGACCCCCAGAGAAGTAATTTCTGTCCGTTCTTCTCGAGTAGAGGCATCAATTTTAACAACGTGAGAAGTATCTAAAGAAGAAGTGCCAGAAGGTGTAAAGGCTGTGAGAGGAAGAACCAGGAACACTAACGACAAAATGCCCATTTTTCGCATAATCGACCCCTTTCATTTTTGAAATACGTCGGATACTACGAAAAGCAACTTCGTCGAAAACTTAAAACGTCCTACAAAACGCTCTCATCATATCCCAATTGTCTGAGGTTGACAAATAAATAACTTACGATTACGTAAAAGCTTGTGATTTCCGAGGTAAAATTAAAAAAGGATATTGTTCATTTTTGTCAAAAACTTACCCATCAGGGCTTTGTCGCTAACCACGATGGCAATATTTCTGTAAAAGTATCCTCCAAGCTCTGGGCAACTCCGACAGCTCAAAATAAAGGGGACGTTACAGAGGAGATGCTTGTTTCTTTAGACTTAAGTGGCAAAAAAATTTCTGGAACCCATTCTGTTTTTTCCGAAATTGATCTTCATTTGGCGTGTTACCATTTAAGGCCGGATGTCGAAGTTGTGATCCATGCCCATCCTCCTGTCGCAACAGCTTTTGCGGTGAGCGGGATTCCTCTTCAAAAAGTTTTTATTGCAGAAGCGATTGTGACTTTGGGAGAAGAAATTCCCTTGATCCCCTTTATCCCTCCGGGATGTCCCAATACAGAGAAAACTTTAAGCTCTTTTCTCCCTTATGCAGATGTTTTTCTTTTGCAAAATCACGGAGTGCTTGTCCTTGGAAAAGATTTAGCGCAGGCTTACTATCGATTAGAACTTGTTGAGCATCTAGCTAAGATCGAATGGCATGCGAAGCCCTTAGGGGCTTCTAAAGCACTCCCTCAAAATACAGTGGAAAAGCTTCTTGAGAAAAGAAAAAAAGCAGGGCTTCAAAAAGATCCGGCGCATCCTTCAAAACAAGAAAACAGAGTTTCTTCTTTAGATCAGATTGTGGCTGAGGAAGTAAATCGGTTCTTAAGTCAAAATCACTAAATCTTTGAGATTGCGATAGAGTTGGGCGGCATCGAGCCCATATCCCACAACAAATTTTTTGCCAATTTTAAACCCACAGTAGTCAATATCAACTTTTTGTTGAATACATTCTGGTTTTAAAAGAAATGTGCAAAGTTTTAAAGATCTAGGATTTCTGGATGAAAAATATTTTAAAAGATAATCCACGGTCAAGCCTGTATCAATGACATCTTCAATAATGAGGACATCTTTTCCTTCTAAAGAAATATCTACATCGAGCGTGGTTTTTACAATGCCAGAAGAATGGGTATTGTCGCCGTAACTTTGAACCCCAAAAAATTCAACCGTCAGAGGTAGATCAATAGCACGGATGAGATCAGCACAAAACATGAAAGCCCCCTTTAGAACGCAAATGACGACTAAATCTTTTCCTTTATAATCAGCCGTAATTTGTTTTCCAAGTTGGGTAATTCGCTTTTGAATTTTTCCTTTTGAAAGAAGTACTTTTAATTTTTTGGTCTTCATTTAAACAAAGGCATTATTTAAAATTTCGCCTAATCCTCCCGCACCAGGAACAATGTATTGATAACGGTTCAATCCTCGCTCTTGGTTCCAGTGGGTTCCTGGAACTGTTTTTAAAACCTTTTTGGAACTTAATCCTCGATCGAGCCTAAGTCCATACACAATAAGATCGGGATGTTCTGTTTTTACCTTTTTAAGATACTCTGGGGTAACAATCAAGTGTAGGGCAATCCACTTTAAAGGTTTTCCTGGAATGCGGCTTTTATAAAGTTGCAAGGTTTCACAAATACTTCCTCCCGTGGCCCCCATCGGATCAGGACAAAGAACAATGGCCTTATCCAATTTCCCACCAATTTTATAGCCACTAATTTGGCTTCCAATGACTTGAGATTGGTCGTCTACGGTACGGTTAATGTAGATGTGATCTTGTCTGACATATTTGGGTTTAAAAATATGATTTAAAAATTCATAGCACAGTTGGGAGGGGACAATGCCTGCTCGTGCAAGATTTACAGTAATGACACGTGTATCAAAATCAATGAGTTTTTCTTTAAGGAGGGCTTCTTTATGAGTGGTAATCATGCGAGTTCTAATCGTACATTTTTTCTGAGGGAATTCTAAGCCCACGACTCGAGCAATGAGGGCGTTATAAAGAAGTTTGGTTAGATCTGTAATGAGAGGTTGATAGGTATCTTTTGAGCACAAGAGTGCTAAAAGGGAAGACAAAAAAGGGTCAGAAAGAATGTGATAGTTCTTTCCGTAATGATGTTTAACTTCTGGCTGCGCTTTCATGAGTTAAAACTTATAAACGGGCTTCAGGTTGCCGAGAGGCTGGGGCAGATTTTGATGCCCGCTTTTCTGTTTTTTGTTTTATTTTTTCAGGCAACTGGGGATCAAAGCAAAGTCGGCAGCGTGCTTCATAGGCTTCTTGAGCACCCACAACCACACGATCTCCTTCTGGAATAATTCGTTGCGAGCGACTTGCAGGATTTCCGCACACCACACAAATGGCATTATTTTTTGTAATATATTCTGCAATGGCTAAAAGTTGAGGAATGGGTTCAAACGGAACACCTCTGTAGTCTTGATCCAGCCCTGCTACAATCACGCGAATGCCTCGATTGGCTAGTTTTTGACATACATCTACTAAATCTTGATTAAAAAATTGAGCCTCATCAATTCCAACGACTTGAGTATCTTTTTCAACGGCGTCTACGATTTCTTGGGCGGAACGCACGGCTTTAGCCAGTAATTTTTGGGCACTATGAGAGGCGATATGATCGGCAGAATATCTAGAATCAATGGTAGGTTTAAAAACTTGAACTTTAAGCTTTGCAATTTGGGCTCGACGGAGCCTTCGAATGAGCTCTTCTGTTTTTCCACTAAACATACTTCCGCAGACCACCTCAATCCAACCCGCTTTGCCTTGAATAAAATTCATGATACCGGCCTCCCTTTTGTTTAGTGTTTAGTTCAGGCAATTATTAAATGGTATTTAAAAAAAAGCAAAGAAAATTAATTAGGGCACGCCCTAAAAATAGTGTATGAATTTTAAATGACCTTGAGGCGAGGAATTATTGCTCTGATTGTGATCACTCTTGTAGGTTCAGCGCTCTTTTTTATCACTAAAAGAGATACTGTGCACCTTACAGAAAAAAAAGCTGTAGCGAAAGTAAAAGCCCTTCCAGCGGTTGTAGAATATCTCAAGCGTGTTCCTGAGGGGCGAATTGAAGTGAATGGAGAAGAAGAAAGCGAATTCCATGTTCAAGTCTACGAAATGAAAGACAACCACACTGCTACGTTTAATTGGTATTCTGTGGACAAAACCACCGGCGAAGTAAAAGAACTATTTCCTTAAATTTTTGTCAAAAATCTCTTCAATAAAAAATTGGGTTTTAGGAGGGATGAGCTTTTTAGGATAATAAGATTCGATAATCTTAAAAACTTCTTTGGTCGACTTCAGTTTCAAAAATCGAAGTAGAAAAATTACATCTTCGCGATCGTACGTATCCCACCGTGCACTGATACATTTCATGGCGAGCATATAAGGAGCTTCAGTGGGGAAAGGTGATAAGTCTCTGCAAGTTCAACTGCTAATTTTCGAAGAAGGGCTGCGGGTTTAAAAATAGCATCTACATCTCGGGTAGATTTTCTACTCTGATAGACCAAACACATGACAGCCCCATCAATAATTCCAATTTCTCCCATTTCACCCTGGCCCCGAAGTTTCTCATTTAATTCTTCGAAGAGCTCTTTAATCTTTTGATCTGTAAACATTAGGCCCTCTCTAAAAAATTACTTAAGACAAAGATATTATTTTCTCTAAAATAAAGTGGAGATTCTAAAAGGGCAGAGGCTTTTAGATTTTCTGTTTCTGAAATAAACCAAGGTTCTTTTAAAAAATATCTTTTCTTAGCCCAGCTTGGAGCATCGATCTTAGCTTCATCGCACAAGACCCGAACCGTGGATGCGATCAATGCCTGCAGTTTAAGTTCCAATGTAGAGGGAGGGGGCAAAAGCAAAAGCCTGGGGTCATGGGTGCGACGAAATTCATCCACAAAATTAAAAAAATGAATTTTCCATGATGAAAAACCCTCTTGGAAAATTTGAAATCCAATGCCTACGGTTGAAAGATCTGATTCGCCCTGAGAGGGGCATGCTAATAGGTAAAGGTCTAGATTTAAGGCTTGAGCCACAGAGTCAATGTTAGCTAGTCGAACGTTAGATTGATGGGATTCAATATGACGAAGAGTTGAGCGAGATAGTGAGGAGTTTTTGGATAGAGCGTCTTCAGAGAGGTGAAGTTTTTTTCTTTGCAACAAGAAAGGCGCCATCCAATTGTTTATTATTTTATACATATTATGTATAAAATATAACACAAATTTGGTGCTGGGTCAAAGGGGGCTGAAACAAAGATTATGACAAAAACAGGATGACATCTTTAGTGGTCATCCCCGCGAAAGCGGGGATCCAGTGTTTTCTCTTTCTGGTAGACTTCTATGTGCATCGGTTTGAATCCAAAAAAAAGGTAGTTATTGATGCCTGCTTTTTACGATCGTATCCATGAATTCTCTTGGAGTTAAAATTTCAATAGTTTGAAATTTTTTAAGCGGCAATAAATGTTTTGTATCTCCAGAAACGATAAAAGATGCTTTTGCTGCAACTGCACATTCTAAAATACGATTGTCAGTATCATCTTCTTTAATTTTAGTGATCCTCTCTGATGGCTCAACAAGGGAGCAGTTTGCAATGATAAGATCAATAATCCAATCCAGTTCTTCTTCGGGTCTTTTAAATTTTACTTTTAAAACTCGATAAAGTTCTGAAAGAATGGCTTCAGATAAAACAAGCTGAATACGTCGATCTACAGCCAAATCTAGAAGATCCAAAGGAAGCTTATCAAATTGAATAGCCGATACCAAAACATTGGTGTCAAAGACAACAACAGGTATCTTATTTTCTAAGTTCATCAATAATATCTTCTACGTCTTTTTCTTTGATACCCAAGGCTTTTGTTTTTTTAATTCCTTTAGTGACAAGCACACGGAGTTCATTCTTAGTGTAATAACGCCTAAAACATTCTCGCATGAGCTCGCTAACGGTTCTATGCTCAACTTTAGCAAGCCTCAACATTTGTTTTTTAAGCCCTGGATCTACTGATATAGCGATAATCTCTGTTTTTCGCATCTCATCTCCTTGTTTATACTTAGTAATACTAAGTAATATAGTATCAAAACAGCTTAAAAAGTCAAAGATAAAATAAAAACGGGTATAGTCATGACAAAAAGAGCGCTTTTAACTCAATGCTTCGTCCACCTAGTAATAGTTTTGGGGGTTCAGATGAGGGTTTTACGATACCTTCAGACCCAATATATTTCAGAAGTCCAAAGAGAGCAGGATCCATTGGAATTGAAACTTTCTCTACGAAAATTTGACATTGAGTCAGTAGCTCTTTCTCATGAACTTCAATTAGCGCCGGGAATCCTGTCCTTGCAAGGTATACGGTCTGAAACTGTTTCATTGTTTTAATACTAATAGGATGAAGAAGCCACCCTGATCCAGTCAAAGACTCAAGATAGCTTTCAAGATTTAAAACCTCTATTGCTAAGTGGTGAAGCCCAGGACCACGTTTCTCCATCGCCCTCTGATATGCTCCAGGCTTAATCGGCTCCATCAGAAGGAGAGAGTTGGCTTTGCTACGTTCGATATAAATTTCCTTGGTGCCCTCACCATCCCACTCTTCTTCTTTGCTGATCTCAAAGTTAAACTGCCTGAGATAATCAGCAGCTTTACGAACAGAAGGGACGATGATTGCAACATGGCTGGGTTGGATAGTAGTTCGAATCATTTATTTCTCCATATGCTTTAAAAATAAGTGGGTGCTCTAAAAGCACTTTGAAATAAAAGTTCATTTAAATCTGAACACCTTACCATGCAAGTTGAAGTTTTATATTGTTGGTGTTCAGCAGGTAGACTTATAAATCCAAATTTTTCATAAAACTGTGCTTCAATATCAGCATATAAAAAGAAAATTTTAATTTTCTTTTTCATCTCATAATGAGAAA